>CAJQPH010000190.1 GCA_905480165.1 uncultured Flavobacteriales bacterium | reverse complement strand
CCTTTGCTTTTTTACTTTTTTTACAACTCGGTTATTTCAGCATGCATCTAAAAACTGTGAATAATAACATTGAAATCCCTGAAAACGAGACTTATTTTCAAATCAAAATTCTAGAAAAAACAAATACAAGAAAAAGCTGGAACAAAGGAATTGCCGAAATTGAATTTTTTTATACTCATGATAATAAAACCATAGATGTTTCACAAAAATTACTCTACTATACGGATAGTAACACAAATAAATTAATTAGTGAAGGAGATGTGCTTCTTCTTTCAAGTAAAATATCCAAAATAAAGAACAGAGGAAATCCTGGCGAATTTGATGCATCACTGTATTGGAGGACAAAAAACACTAAACTCTTAAGCTTCTTTGATCAAAACGATTTTTCAATCTTGAGCAATGAACCTCCTAGCTATAAAAACACCATTGAAAAACACCTAGTTGATATTTTACAAAATAATTTGCCTAAATCACAAGTAGGATTGGCAAAAGCCTTATTTCTCGGGGATAAATCAGAGCTAACATCTGAAACAACAAGAGCATTTAGTGCTGCCGGAGCTATGCATTTTTTAGCAATATCAGGGCTCCATATTGGTCTTATGATATTTGTAATGCTCTATGTATTTCGTGTTTTTTCAAAATTTATATCAAGATATCAGGCAACCATTTTAATCCTCCTTTTCATTTGGTTTTACGCATACCTCATCGGTTTTCCACCTAGCGTAGTAAGATCTGTTTTCATGTTCAGTTTAATTACTTTGGGATCCGTTTTTAGTGCACAAAATAACCAATTGAATTTATTAAGTTTTTCTGCATTCATTTTATTGATTTTAAACCCTTGGTATTTATTCGATATCGGATTTCAGCTATCCTACTTGGCCATGTTCGGTATACTTCTTACCTACACTAAAATTCAGGAATTTTACCATTTCAAGAATAAAATATTGCGTTATCTATGGAATGGAACAGCACTCGGACTTTCTGCACAAATTTTTACAATTCCATTTTGCCTATACTATTTTCATCAATTCCCCAATTACTTCGCACTTACCAACCTCGTAATCATAATTTTGTCAGGTGTACTGATATCACTTGGAGCCAGTTTATTTATATTTTCTTGGTCCCCTATTTTGTCTGTTGGTATTGGCTTTGTTCTTTCATCATTATTATACCTATTGGCTTACTTCATTGGTTGGATTGAACAATTACCCGGTTCAGTTTCAAAGGGATTTCAGCTTAATGAATATGAACTATTCGGGTTATATGTTTTGATCGTTTTAATATTGATTGCCTACCTATATCAAACCCGTCAGATCTATATTTATATGCTTGGTACAATTATACTAATTGCCATGTCATCTCACAGATACAACAACTTATATGAAAAACATTTAATATTATTCAATAGCAATAAACTGTGTTTTGCCATTCACTCTAGCAATCAAATTTATTTTTTTTACGATGATCTAAAAAAGAATGAATACAAATACCATAGAATCCTTGAATCCTATGAAAAATGCTACCCTGGTATTATTTCGAAAATTTCTATCAAAGACAAGAACATGACTTACACAATACAAAACAAAAAAATCACAATACTAAACAATGAAAATAAAAAACTCCTCATTTTAAATGATGAAAAATATCAAATCGTTTATGACAATAAAACACAAGAATCTTCAGAAGCAAAACAAATAGGAATGCCTTGGGTCAAGGGGCTAAAAACCACACTAAATAAAGCCATTACATACCCTTTCTAAAATACTTATTGATGTAGCATAGCCTCCCCAATGTTATTTTAATGTTAAGTAATTCAAATTACTTGATATCCAATCTAAAAGAATGAGTACTTTTGCGCCTTGAAATTTAAACTTAAGGATATGAAAAGTACCATTTTTGCCCTATTTACCAGCTTAACTTTTACACTTACCGCACAGGTTCCAAATTGGACACAATACACGTGTGATGCTGATGCTTACACGATGTATTCAGAGCTTTCCAAAGGAAAAGCAGTATTGCTTAGCTTCTCAAATCAATGGAACCCGGCAAGTTCTCAAACTGCAAACGAAACAGAAGTTCTTTGGCAGAATATGATGGGCGAAAACGTAAAAGTTTTTGGATTCCTAAATCAAGACCAAGATTTTAACAACTCTGATTGTGATGATTATTACTCTTGGATTTCAGAAAACAACATCACCTACCCTACATTTATTAATGTTGAAGATGTGTTAACAAACTACATCAACAAATACACAACAAGTGGTGCGGTTAATCTTCCTTGGTTACTATTGTTTTTTCCTAACGAAGAAAATCCATCAAACAGCACACTCGCATACAGTGGAAACAGTATCAATGAGGTCAATCATATATTGCATGATGATTGGTTACAGAATGTTGGAATTTCCATTAATAATAAACAAGAATTAAAATTGGTAAAGATCATCGACCAACTTGGAAGAACAACCGAATTTAAACCAAATACACCATTGATATATGTTTATAATGATGGAAGCACAAAGAAAATATACGTTTCAGAATAAGAGAATCTTTAAGAAAAGACGCATCATATAAAAAAATAGAATATGAAATTCACAATCACTTCAATACTACTTTCTATCGCATTAATCAGTAATTCACAGATTCCTGATTGGACAAAATCAACATGCGATGGAACAGAGTACAACATGAGAACAGAACTCAATAGAGGAAATGCCGTTTTAATGGATTTCTCAGCCATGTGGTGCACTCCATGTAACATCATCGCCCCTGCAACAGAACAAACATGGCAGAATTTTGATTCAGGAAACAACCACTTAATGGTTTTTGGCTTTCTCTATCAAGACAACTCATTCAACATTAGTGATTGTCATGACCAACAAACGTGGTCGCTAGCACATGGGATTACCTACCCAGTATTCACGGATATTGAAGATATTCTGTTTGAATATGCAGATGCCTACTCTACTGACGGATCCGTAGGTTTTCCATGGTTACTCCTTTTCCTTCCAGGCAACTCTGAATATCCAGAAGAATATTTAGCATACAAAGGACATGATATCAATGAAGTAAATCAAATACTAGAGAATGTTTGGGCTCCCCAGCTTGAAATCAATGAAATCACATACGAAGAAAAAACATTGATAAAAATAGTAGATCAATTAGGTAGAAACACGTCTTACAAGCCAAATACTGCATTAATTTATGTTTACAGCGACGGAAGCACAAAAAAGGTGTTTACAATAGAATAAGTCGCCAATACCTCATTTCAAGGTCTGATTTTATAATAGTGATGTAGTAATTTCTTTCATAATTTTATCTTTACAAAAAAATGAAGATGAAAACCATTTGTCCAAAGGAATGTAAAGATAGAATAGCAAAAGGCGAAAACCTTGAAATTATTGATATCAGAGAACTTTATGAGTACAACCAATGCAACATTGGCAGCCGTCATATCCCTATGTCTGAAATTATAGAAAAGCACAAAGAACTTGACGCGAAAAATCAAATCGTGATTTTATGTCGATCAGGAAAACGTGCTGAAGCTGTCGCTAATCTTCTTGAATGCGAAACCCAATTTAAAGAGGTTTGGATTGTGGAAGGTGGTATTAAAGCTTGGAAAGAAAGAGTAGACCCCACTTTAAATATAGAATAAATGGATATCATCAATCAACTCATAGATTTTATTCTTCATCTAGATTCGTATCTGTATACAATGATTTTGGAATATGGCTACTGGATTTATCTGATCTTATTTTTAATCGTATTTGTAGAAACTGGATTGGTTGTTATGCCCCTATTGCCAGGAGATTCTCTTTTATTTGCTGCAGGTACTTTTTGTGCAGGGGTTGTTCACAATGGCCAAACGGCAGAACTCAATATTTTTATTGTTATTCCTTTGCTGATCTGCGCGGCACTTATCGGAGATAATTTGAATTATTATATCGGAAGGAACATTGGCTTAAAAGTGATGCAATGGAAAATCAAGGGACGACAAATTGTAAAACAATCCTACATAGATAAAACCCAATCATTTTATGACAAACACGGACCGAAAACCATTATTCTCGCTAGATATGTACCTATAGTTCGAACATTTGCACCGTTTGTAGCTGGCGTCGGCAAAATGAATTATTATACATTCTTAAGATACAGTGTTTTAGGGGGTATTACATGGGTTTTTGCTTTAACCCTATTAGGGTTCTTTTTTGGCGCGCTTCCCATCGTTCAAAACAATTTTGAAATCGTCATATTTGGAATTATTGGACTTTCATTATTGCCAATGGTAATTGAGTTTATTCGTGCAAAAATGAATAGAAAGAATCTATAAAATATCAAATAGAATTATGCATGCATAATAATTTTTAGTATTTTTGAATGACAATAAAAAAAGAACTTTACAACCCAATCAAAATGAGTAATACAGCATACATTGTAGCCGGCTTTAGATCTGCCGTTGGAAAAGCCGGGAAAGGCGGATTTCGTTTTTACAGACCAGATGATATTGGAGCATCAGTTATAAAGCACCTGGTAAAAAGTCTTCCAAATCTCGACAAGGAACGAATTGACGATGTTATTGTTGGCAATGCTACACCGGAAGCCGAACAAGGCTTAAACATGGGTAGAATGCTGTCTCTAATGGGATTAGATACAGATAAAGTGCCTGGCATGACTGTTAACAGGTATTGTGCATCGGGTCTAGAAACCATTGCCATTGCCCAAGCAAAAATTGAAGCAGGAATGGCTGATTGCATAATTGCAGGAGGTGCAGAATCCATGTCAGTTATGGCGATGGGTGGATGGAGAATTGTTCCCAATGCAAAAGTGGGTAAGGAAAATCCAAATTGGTACTGGGGAATGGGACTTACTGCCGAGGCGGTTGCAAAAGAATTTAAGGTGAGCAGAGAAGAACAAGACTTATTTGCACTTCAGTCTCATGAAAAAGCCATCAAAGCCATCAAAGAAGGAAGATTTAAGGACCAGATTGTGCCTATTGACGTGGAACATATTTTTTTGGATGAGAATGAAAAAAGACAAGTGAAAAACTACACAGTAGATACTGACGAGGGCCCAAGACCAAGTAAAATTGAAAAACTAAACTCACTCAGACCCGTTTTTGCACAAGGAGGATCTGTAACTGCAGGAAATTCTTCTCAAACTTCCGACGGAGCAGCCTTTGTTATGGTAATGTCTGAGAAAATGATGAAAGAACTTAATATAGAACCAATAGCTAGACTGGTTTCATATGCAACAGTAGGTGTTGAACCTAGGATAATGGGAATAGGTCCTGTAAAAGCGATTCCCAAAGCCTTGGACATGGCAGGCTTAAAAATGAATGACTTGTCTTTGGTCGAGTTAAATGAAGCTTTTGCGTCACAATCTGTTGCTGTATTAAGAGAAACTGGTTTAAACCCAGACATCGTTAATGTAAATGGAGGTGCAATTGCACTAGGTCACCCCCTTGGATGTACAGGCGGAAAACTTTCCGTTCAGCTGATCAACGAGCTTCGACGAACTAATGGCAGATACGGAATGGTAACCATGTGCGTAGGCACAGGACAAGGAGCTGCCGGAGTTATTGAGCTATTAAATTAATTCCTGAAATTCTTTTTTTAGAGCGTCTACGGCAATTTCAGTAGGAAACTGTTCTAGCTGAGCTACAATTTCCATTATTTTTTCTGAAAGCTGAATACTCGTGGCACTCTCTTCCATTTGACTACCTGCAATATGGATGAGTTTAATCACTTCTTCCTTTGAAGATTTCATAATACCCCAAGTGAGGGGAGTAATAAAAATTTGTTGCGTCACATTGTGCTCAAATTCATTTCTGACTGACTTTGTAAGCTCTACTTGATAAAGCTTGGCATTTAATGAAGGGTTGTGCGTTCTCATTATAAGACTGTTCGGGTGTATTCTTTCCATTAACAAGACAGACCGCTGATAAGCATCTAACCGACTCGGTAGAAAAAACTCTTGTCGCTGTTTTCGCAATTCTAAATTAAGGTTTAGAACCTCTCGCGAGTTTTGTTTTTTGAGAAAACGAAATACAATTAGAACAATTGATCCGCATGTAATCAATATCAGGGACAGAAAAATTAAAGCTTTCATTATGCTGTTTTTTACAAATATATACTTAGTTAATAAAGATTAACGTTAAAACAACTATTAGGATACATTTGAATCCTTAAATTTACACAGGTAATTCTTAAATATGAATTCAACAATAATCATAACGGTTCTTATCGTGTACTTTGGTGTCCTATATCTAATTTCTAGAATTACAGGAAAAAATGATGGTAACGAAGCTTTTTTTGTTGGGGATAGACAATCGCCATGGTATCTTGTTGCCTTTGGAATGATTGGCGCATCACTAAGCGGAGTTACTTTTATCTCAGTTCCAGGATGGGTGGGTAATGACGCCAACCAATTCAGCTATATGCAGGCCGTTTTAGGTTATTTCGTAGGCTACCTTATAATTGCCTATGTATTGATGCCTATTTACTACAGAATGAAGGTGATATCGATCTATGAATACCTCAATGACCGCTTTGGATTTTACAGCCATAAAACTGGGGCTATTTTCTTTCTACTTTCAAGAGTCATCGGCGCTTCTGTTCGCCTCATGTTGGTTGCTGAAGTTTTGCAATTCATCTTATTTGAAAAATGGGGTATCCCTTTTGAATTCACAGTTGCTATTTGCATTGCTCTCATTTGGATTTACACGAACCGAGGAGGCATTAAAACGATTGTTTGGACGGACACTCTTCAAACCGCTTTCATGCTTGTCTCGGTAGCCCTAACGGTTTATTTCATCAAAGACAGTCTTTCTCTTGAATCTGGAAAAGGAATAGTTCAAACCGTTGCGGATAGCTCCTATTCGAAAATCTTCTTTTTTGATGACATCAACAACAGCAATCACTTTATAAAACATTTTTTTGGTGGAATATTCATTGCTATCGGTATGACGGGATTAGATCAGGATATGATGCAAAAAAACCTAAGCTGTCGAAATATTCGTGAGGGGCAAAAAAACATGATTTCAATGGCAACCGTATTGGTTTTTGTTAATTTACTTTTTCTTTTTCTTGGAGCTCTTCTATACTTATATGCGGGTCAGCATCAAATCAATCCTGAAAAAGCAGACTTGCTTTTTTCAGCAGTAGCTATGGATAACGGTATGGCACCTATTGTGGGAATACTGTTTATTTTAGGACTTATTGCTGCGGCTTATTCTAGTGCGGATTCTGCGCTCACCTCTCTTACCACATCTATTTATATCGATCTTCTTCCTGAAAAGTATAAATCAAAAGAAAAAGCTTTAAAAACCAGAAAAACAATACATGTATTGGTCTCAATAATAATCATCCTTTCCGTTATCATGCTTCATCATTTCACAGATGAATCTGCCATTGGCTTGCTCATGAAGTTTGCTGCATTTACCTATGGGCCTCTAATCGGTATATTTTTCTTTGGTATATTATTGAGTCGAAAAATAACAGATATTGCGGTACCAATCGTAAGCGTTTTTTCTGTTTTATTTACTTTTTTAATCTGGTACTTTTCAAAAGGAGCTCCAGGAGTTCCGAAAGGAGATCCAGGTATTCTTGGAGAATACAGCTTCGGTTTCGAAATTATTATTTTAAATGCCTTTCTTACCTTTATATTATTACTAGCGGTTTCAATGATTAAGACACAAAAGAAATTATGAAATTCAATTTAAGCGACAACGAATTACATTTGAACTTTGCCCCCTTGAGCCTTACAAGACCAATTGGATGTCTCAGGATGGGTTTATTCACCAATAAAGAGCGATACGAAATGTATCTCCCTGATGCTGAAATAGGTTTTCATACTGAAGCTTATTTATCGAAAAAATTTGAAGCCATTGATTCAGATCTTATGGTTAATTCCAATGTCATTCCTAATGAAGACTTTATTGCGGCAATTTGCAATCTAGAGGCAAATCAAACACTTACTCTTAATGGCGATGTTTTAGCCAGCCATGGTGCAGGTAAGGAATCGGTTGCATTTATTGGCGAAACCCCTATTATCCTTAAGGAAAGATGGCACATCTATCAACTCAATGACATTGTTTTGAAGCAGGATTTTAAAGCATACACAACCCATAAATCAAGTCAAAAACTTTCTGATTCGAATACGCTAATTGGTAATGAATCAGACTTATTTATTGAAGTTGGAGCATCTGTTGAAGGTGCTATATTGAATACAACAGCTGGACCTATTTATATAGGTCATCAAGCAGAAATTATGGAAGGAAGTCTCGTACGAGGCGGAATGGCTCTTTGCGATAACGCTACACTCAAGATGGGATCTAAGGTTTATGGCGCCTGTTCTATCGGCCCTCATTGTAAAGTTGGCGGAGAGATAAATAATGTGATTTTTCAATCCTATTCAAATAAAGGACATGATGGATTCTTAGGCAATTCGATTATTGGTGAATGGTGTAATCTTGGCGCAGATACCAACACCTCAAACCTAAAGAATAACTATTCTAATGTAAAGACCTATTCATATAAAAGCAAAACTGAAATCAAAACAGACCTTCAATTTATGGGACTGTGCATGGGCGATTATTCCAAGTCAGGCATTAACACCATGTTTAATACGGCAAGTGTAATTGGCGTTTCTTCTAATGTATTCGGAAGTGGATTTCCCGCAAAATACATCCCAAGCTTTTCGTGGGTAAATGCTTTGGATATCGTTAGTTTTGATTTAGACAAAGCCATAATATCAGCCAATAATATGATGACTCGAAGAAATTTAGAGCTGAATCAAATTGATAAAGACATTTTTTCCCATCTATCCTCTACTAAAATCTAATTCAAGACAATATTGCTTGATTTAGTTCTTGGCACAGCTATTGAACTATATGAAACGAGAAGAATAACTAGAGTTATACTTTCAATAATTAAGATATAAATGACACAATGTCATAACCAACATATATGAACGAATTTTTTGACAACTCCATTTTAAATTTTTCAGGATTTGAATCCGATGCGGAATTTATTCCATTAACAACTGCTGAAGAAGAAGAAACGGTAAACAAACAGGTTTTTCCAGAAAACCTACCTATTCTCCCGCTAAGAAACAATGTGTTGTTTCCTGGTGTAGTAATCCCAATAACTGTCGGTAGAGACAAATCCATTAAACTTATTCAAGAGGCAAATAAAGGAAACAAGATCATTGGTGTTGTTTCTCAAAAAGACCATGAAGAAGAATCTCCTGAGTTTAAAGACCTACATAAGACAGGTACTGTTGCTCAAATTGTACGTTTATTAAAAATGCCTGATGGCAGCTCCACAGTAATTATTCAAGGGAAACGTCGATTTGAAATGCTCGAAGCGATTCAAACCGAACCGTTTCTAACAGCTTCAGTTAAAATTCTAAACGAAGAGCCATTTGACAAAAAAAATAAGGAGCTAGATGTTATGTTTAAAACCATAAAAGACCTGGCGCTTCAAATCATTAAAGACAGTCCGAATATTCCTTCTGAAGCTCAGTTTGCAATTAAGAATATTGACAGCCCAACCTTTTTAGTGAATTTTATTTCATCTAACATGAATGCAGATGTCTCTAAGAAACAGGAAATGCTTGAAGAGATGAATCTAAAAAATCGAGTCATGAAAGTACTCGAACATCTTTCAGCTGAAGCTCAAATGTTGGAAATGAAAAATGAAATTCAAAATAAGGTCAGAAAAGACCTTGACAAACAGCAGCGTGAATATTTCCTTCATCAACAAATGAGAACCATACAAGATGAACTTGGCGACAACCCTCAAGAACAGGATATTAGAGAATTTCGCGATAGAGCCGATAAGAAAAAATGGAATAAAGATGTAAAAAAGCTGTTTTTTAAAGAGCTTGAGAAGCTGCAAAGAATGAATCCTCAAGGTGCTGAATACACCGTTCAAATGAACTATATTGACACCATGTTAGATCTGCCATGGAACGAATTCTCAAAAGACAATCTAAACTTAAATAGATCGAGAAAGGTCCTTGAAAAAGATCATTTTGGTTTAGAAAAAGTGAAAGATAGAATCATGGAATATCTCGCGGTTTTAAAAATAAAAGGCAACATGAAATCTCCTATCCTTTGCTTCTATGGACCTCCAGGAGTTGGAAAAACTTCTCTAGGAAAGTCAATTGCGGAAGCTCTAGGTCGTAAATATGTTCGTATGTCACTTGGAGGCCTTCACGATGAGTCCGAAATTAGAGGCCATCGTAAAACTTACATTGGCGCAATGCCAGGAAGGATTATTCAAAACTTAAAAAAAGCAGAAACTTCTAACCCCGTTTTTGTATTGGATGAGATTGATAAGCTAGGAAGAAGCAATCATGGTGACCCCTCTTCCGCCCTACTTGAAGTCTTAGATCCAGAACAAAACAGTGCATTTCACGATAATTATATCGAAACCGAATTTGATTTATCCAAGGTTTTATTCATTGCAACAGCAAATTCTCTATCGAGTATTCAAGGACCTCTGCGAGACCGAATGGAGATAATTGAGGTAAATGGCTATACCCTAGAAGAAAAAGTAGAAATTGCAGTAAGACACTTGATCCCAAAACAAATAAAAGAACACGGTATAGACAAGAAACAAGTATCCTTAAGTAGAAGGATACTAAAACAACTTATTGAGGAATACACCAATGAGTCAGGAGTGAGAGGTTTGGACAAAGTAATCGCAAAGCTTGTTCGAAATCGCACAAGACAAATTGCAATGGAAGAAAGTTTTGACCCCACTATTACAGCTAATGATTTATTCACTGTATTAGGTGCAGGTAGATCTAAGACTAAAAACATCGATCATAAAACATTAGGGGTTGTAACGGGTCTTGCCTGGACAAGTATTGGTGGTGATGTTTTGTTTATTGAGTCTAGCATTACCAAAGGGAAAGGAAAACTTACATTAACAGGTAATCTTGGTGAGGTCATGAAAGAATCAGCCATCATTGCACTTGAATACCTTAAAGCTCATGCCGATACAATCGGACTTACACAAACAGAATTTGATACCCACAATGTACATATTCATGTACCTGAAGGTGCTACACCTAAGGATGGACCAAGCGCTGGTATAACCATGTTGACCTCCTTGGCTTCTATTTTCTCCAAACGAAAAGTAAAAAGAAACCTGGCAATGACGGGCGAAATAACACTTCGAGGTGATGTTCTTCCGGTTGGAGGAATAAAAGAAAAGATATTGGCAGCGAAAAGATGTGGAGTAAAAGACATTATTCTATGCTCAAAGAACAAACAGGATGTGGATGAAATTAAAGAAAGCTACCTCAAAGGATTAAGTTTTCATTATGTAAATAAAATGTCCGAGGTTCTAGATATAGCTCTTGTTTAACATTCAGTAAATGCGATAATTTGGATGCAGAAAACGGTTGCGCTAAAGAAGCTATTTTCCCTCTGCTTTTAAAACAATGACAAGGGTGTAAAACATAATCTTAATGTCAAGAGATAAGCTCCTGTTCTTAAGATAGAGTAAATCAAACTTCATTCGTTGAAGCATTTGATCTACATTTTCTGCGTAACCATATTTAACCTGACCCCACGAAGTTATGCCTGGTCTAACTTTTGTTAGCTGATTGTATTGTGGTTGAATTTTTGAAATTTGGTCTATATAAAATTGACGCTCAGGCCTCGGCCCAACAATCGACATATCACCTATAAGAACATTAATAAACTGAGGGAATTCGTCCAAACGAGTTTTACGCATAAACTTTCCTGCCTTAGTAATTCTCGGATCGTCTTCCGATGAAAGCTGAGGACCATTTCGCTCTGCATTTTCAACCATTGTTCGAAATTTAATAATTCTAAAAGATCGCCCATTCTTACCGACTCTATCTTGTAGAAAAAATATAGGACCTGGAGAAGATGATTTTACTGCTAATGCAGAGAAAAAATAAAAAGGCAGCAGTATGATTACGGCTATCAGGGAAAAGACAAAGTCCATTCCACGTTTTATAACCCTTTGCCAAAAAGGCATTACATCCGAAATGACCTCTAAAAGTAAAGCGCCATATATATTAGTCATCTTAACTGTTCCAGAAAGAATCACATATGTATCAGGAAGTGATTTAATTCTAACGTTACCATCATCAATTTTAAGCATAATATTCATAAGCTTATTGTGTTCGGAGCTTTCAATGGCAATGATATATTCGTCAATATCCTGTGTTTTCTTAATCTCATCCAATTGCTCAAAATGCCCCAAATAAGGAATGGTTCCATCTAGTTTTCGATCATTACCATTCATGTTTACATATCCAATAAATGTGTTCACATTTTTTCGATTCTTTTGAATTTCCTCATAAATATCGATGGCTTTTTCTGTCCCACCAATGATGACCGTTTTAAAACCGTTATCCGGCTTTCGAATTGAGTGGATCAAAAGGGTATTCACAAACATTCGAGGAATAGCAGTAATGACAAAGTGAACACAAAACAAAATAAGTAAATTCCAATAATACCCCTCGTACCCTCTCACCTGATCATCTAAAATAATTGAAAAGAATATCACTAGAGCCCCTATAATACTACCTGAAATAGTAAGATTCAATAGTTTTAGTCGAAACATTCTTCGAATTTCCATATATGTACCTTGAATAAAATACAAGCCCATCCAAAATAATGGTATCAGAAAAATGCCTAACCAAAAATTATCATCTGTTTGAAAACTCTCGTTTTCAATCCAAGTTTTTCTCAGGTAAAAGAAAAGCGACCATGATAAAACCGATGATATATAATCAGATAATAAAAACAAGTATATCCAAGGTCGATTCTTCATATCTAATACCACAAAACTTTTATATTATCTAAACAGATTAACCCTTCTGTTTTTCCTTCATCTAAAAATGCGGTAAAAGTTTGCAGAAATTGTGTGTTATTAGGAGAGGAAGAAATCAACTCTTTTAGCTCGATATATATTTTCTTCCAAACCACATTTTCGGGCGCTTGACCATTCAATCGAACATTTACATTATTTGCAATTACGCTTGGACTGACAAAAAGGAGTCCTGTGTATAAATCATTGGTTACAAAATAATCAATCTCCAGGTAACATTCACTATTCTTTGGTATTGCTAATTGGTCTGTTGTATTAGCAACCCATGTTGAATCAACTTCATTTAAAACAACCTTACCGTAAAAATTACCATTAAAAGAATTCAAGTTTTCATTCGACAGTTGAAGAAAAGTGGTTGATGTCTCATCATTTTCTATCGCGTTGTTAATATCTTCAAAATCTTCTACCCAAAAATTAGTAAAGCTTTTATAAGTGGTAACAGGATTTATCGTTAAAACTTCATTCTGATTTAGTTCTGCATCAATTTCAAAATAATTTAAAAATGGATACAATTTCTTTGTTGCCGAAATACCATTATTTATAACAACAGGATAAACTTTTACATTGACGGCGCCAGATTTTAATATTGGAATTCTGAACGGCACCTCAAATATACCAATGAGTTCGTCATCGATATAAACTTGAGCATTAGTAATACTTTCAGTAAGCTCTCCCTCTAATCCAGACAGCGCTATATTGCTATTTAACTGCCACTCATTCACTTCTAACCAAGAGGGATCAGGATTGTTTTTCACACAGGAAGAAACAATAAAGAATATTAATAAAACTTGAACTACTAAGCGCACTATAAATTGAACGATTTGAATTTGTAAATATTGCTTTATTGAAGATATATTTTAGACATCTCATCTAATATTTGGTGTGCCACAAGCATAGCATTTAAACCATCCTCAACGTTTACAGGTATTTCAGCATTATTTACAATACTATTATGAAAGGCCATTAGCTCTTCCTTTATCGCATTCGTCTCCAAGATATCTGGTTTATCAATTAATATCTTCTTTTTAGCCTTATCCGCTCCCAAATCCAAAACAATATCGAAAGGGTCTGCCTCTCCTTCTAATTCCTCGAGCTGGAAAACTTCTAGTTTTTTATCTAAAAAATCAACGCTGATATATGCATCTTTTTGAAAAAACCTGGTCTTTCTCATGTTCTTCAAAGAAATTCTAGATGCTGTTAAATTCGCTACACAACCATTATCAAATTCAATTCTTGCATTCGCTATATCATGTGTTTCACTAATTACGGAAACACCTGAAGCCGAAACTTTTTTCACTCCTGACTTCACAATACTTAATATAATGTCAATATCATGAATCATTAAATCCAAAACAACAGGAACATCTGTTCCTCTAGGATTAAACTGAGCCAAGCGATGTGTTTCAATGAACATGGGCCTCTCCAAATGCCCCTGAGCAGCAATGAAAGCCGGGTTAAATCGTTCCACATGTCCTACCTGAGCTACTATATCCGCCTCATGTACCAAGGACTGTAATTTATAGGCTTCTTCTATGGTCTCAGATAGAGGTTTTTCTATAAAAACATGCTTTCGAGATTGGATCGCTATTTTAGCAACTGAGAAATGTGATAATGTAGCAGTGACTACATCCAAACAATCCACCACCCCTATTAGCTCCTCAACCGTGTCGAAAGAAGGGATACCATACTCCTTAGAAACCTCATTTGCAACTGATTGGTTTGGGTCATAAAAACCAACCAAATCGAAACAATCATTGAGCTCTTTGATGATACGGATATGAATTTTTCCTAAATGACCTGCACCAGCCACTCCTATTTTAAGCTTCATATTGATAGATTCAAAATAAATGTCAATTTATAATTATAAAAAAAGCCATTAGAACAACTAATGGCTTTACTGATATAGTATTTTAATTATTTTTTGATTGAGTCCACTACTGCTTTAAAAGCATCTGGATGGTTCATAGCTAAATCCGCTAAAACTTTTCTATTGAGCTCAATACCATTCTTCTTAACGCCTCCCATAAATTGAGAATAACTCATTCCATGTACTCTCGCACCAGCATTAATTCTTGTAATCCATAAGGACCGAAAATTTCTTTTCTTTTGTTTTCTTCCTGTATAAGCATATAACAAACCTTTTTCAATGGCGTTTTTTGCTACTGTCCATACATTCTTTCTCCTACCAAAGTACCCTTTGGCAAGCTTCATCATGTTTTTTCTTTTAGCTCTTGAAGCTACGTGATTTACTGATCTTGGCATATTTTCTAATTGTTTTTAATAAGAAGTGCATCTATATTTCAGATGTCTTAGTTACTCGTTATTTGGTTAATAATAAAGAACCTTTTATTTCATGCACAATTGCAACTTAATATTTGACAAATCTGCATCATGAACTAATCCAGAATGTGTTAAGTTACGCTTACGCTTTTTGGCCTTCTTCGTTAAAATGTGGCTTTTAAACGCATGCTTACGTTTAATTTTCCCACTCCCAGTGATTGTGAATCTCTTCTTAGCACTGGATTTTGTCTTCATTTTAGGCATTTTTTTGTTTTTTAAAGATGAACACTATATCAGTTTTTTTATTTCTTTTTTGGGTTTATCATGAGATTCATTTTTTTACCTTCCATTTTAGGAAGTTGTTCAATCACACCATAATCCGCTAATTCTTGCGCAAAACGCAGTAGTAATATTTCTCCTCTATCCTTGAACACAATTGTTCTACCCCGGAAGAAAACGAACGCTTTCACTTTACTTCCTTCTGTTAGAAACTTTTTCGCGTGTGCAAGTTTAAAATTAAAATCATGGTCATCGGTATTCGGACCGAATCTAATTTCTTTTACAACTACTTTACTCTGTTTGGCTTTTAACTCTTTTTGTTTTCTCTTTTGATTGTAAAGAAACTTCTTGTAATCCATGATTTTACAAACCGGAGGGACAGCCTTTGGGGAAATCTCAACCAAATCAAGTCCTTCTTCCATTGCCATATCAATGGCTTTGAGAGTCGCTACTACCATTGGTTCACTTCCTTCTACAACCAATCTCACCTCTGGGGCAAGAATCTTTTGATTGATTTTGTGTTGGGCAGCCTCTTCTCTTCTAACAAAAGGACGTCTTGGAGTTCTTCTCATTCAAATTTTAATCGTTAATTACCAATTCTTTTTCTACTAATGTATTTACCAATTCAGCAAAATCCTTAATACCCATTGCTCCTTTATCTCCTTCCCCTCTTTGACGAACAGAAACCTGTTCTGAGTTGAATTCTTTTTCACCTACAATAAGCATAAATGGACGCTTTGCTAACTCAGCATCCCTTATTTTCTTCCCAATCTTTTCATTTCGGTCGTCAATAAGACCGCGAATATCGTAATTATTTAGGACATCTGAAACTTTTTTAGCATACTCGTTATATTTCTCCGATATAGGTAAAACTGCAAATTGATTTGTAGTCAGCCATAAAGGGAAGTCACCACCGCAATGCTCTAACAACACGGCTACGAAACGTTCCATAGAACCAAAAGGTGCACGATGAATCATTACGGGCCGAAGTTTATCGTTATTACTCCCAACATATTCCAGCTCAAACCGTTCTGGTAAATTATAATCTACCTGAATGGTCCCTAACTGCCATTCTCTACCCAAAGCATCTTGAACCATAAAGTCTAACTTCGGACCATAAAAAGCAGCCTCACCATATTCAATAACAGTATCTAAACCTTTTTCTTTTGCTGCCTCAATAATCGAAGCTTCTGCTTTTTCCCAGTTGGCGTCAGAACCAATATATTTTTCAGACTTCTCTTTATCTCTAAGTGAAATTTGTGCTTTATAATTTGTAAAGTTTAATGTTTTCAGGACATACAAAACGATATCAATCACATTCATGAATTCAGTTTTGACCTGGTCCTGTGTACAAAAAATATGAGCATCATCCTGAGTAAACCCTCTCACTCGTGTTAATCCATGAAGCTCCCCAGATTGCTCATACCTGTAAACGGTTCCAAATTCTGCAAAACGCAAAGGCAAATCCCTATATGATCTTGGACGAGAATTAAAAATCTCACAGTGATGAGGGCAATTCATCGGTTTTAAATAAAACTCCTCATTGGGGTCTGGTGTTTTAATGGGCTGAAATGAATCCTCTCCGTATTTTTCATAATGTCCAGAGCATACGTATAACTCTTTATTCCCAATATGCGGCGTAATTACCTGGTCATACCCTGCCGATTTCTGCGCTTTCTTTAAAAAATTCTCCAGACGTTCGCGAAGTGCAGTACCATTTGGTAACCATAACGGCAATCCCTGACCTACTTTTTTAGAAAAAGTAAATAGGTCCAATTCTTTACCTAATTTTCTGTGATCTCGTTTCTTTGCTTCTTCAAGAAGTTCTAGGTGCTCTTTTAGCTCAGCATTTTTAGGGAATGTAATTCCATAAATCCGAGTGAGTTGCTTATTCTTTTCGTCACCTCTCCAATAGGCTCCAGCTACTGCGGTTAGTTTAATGGCTTTTATAAAACCTGTATGCGGAATGTGCGGACCCCGGCACAAATCCGTAAATTCTCCTTGAGTATAAAAAGTTATGGTGCCATCCTCTAAGCCCTCTAACAATTCAAGTTTATATGGGTCTTTCTTTTCCGTAAAATATTTTATGGCATCTGATTTCGATATCTCTTTTCTTGCAAACACATTTTTTTGTTTTGCAATCTCTTTCATCTTAGATTCTATCTTCTCCAAGTCATTCTCGGAAAATGAATCTTCTAAAAAATCAATATC
>CAJQPH010000189.1 GCA_905480165.1 uncultured Flavobacteriales bacterium | reverse complement strand
CCAGCTAAACCCAAAGCTAATTCGGAAGCCTTACCTACAAATTCAGGATCAGGTAAACCAAAAGCAAATACGCCAAATAAAAAAGGAAAAGGGCGATAGTCCTTTTTTCCTTTTTGCTATTGAGTTTTCATTTAATCTTAGTATGTTTGCAGACTCAAAATATATTGGACTATGGCAATTATTGGAAAAATTAGAGAAAAGTCTATTCTCCTCGTAATCATTATCGGTTTAGCATTATTAGCGTTTATTCTAACTGACTACAAATCAATGTTTGGAGTGAATGAAGGGGAATATGGTATTGGACATGTTTTCGGAGAAAAAGTCGATCAAGTAAGATTCAATTCATTAGAAGCAAAATATGGCGAAAATACTTGGAATTATTATGTCGATTCTTTAATCATGAATAAAGAATATGATGCCTTGGGTTTATCCATTTCAGATAAAGAATTTAACGCCTATCTGATGGCAGATCAGGGTTTCGGAGTTATAAAAGACCAATCTATTCAAGGATTATTTGTTGATTCCATTACAGGGAAAGTAACTGAAGAATCCAAAAAGTTAGGTAGAATTAAATTAAAACAGCAACTAGACCAGGCTAAAAAAAACAAAAAAGATTGGGCCGGTGTAAAAAGCTATTATTCCAATATCAGAAAACGCGAAAAGTACCTTGATATTATTTCTCAAGGAATTTATACCACAACAATTGAAGCGGAAGATGAATACAAAAACACAGAGGATAAAAAATCTATACGCTATATTTTCAAACCAACAAATTCTATTGAAGATTCTGAAATAAAGTACAAAGAGAGTGACCTTGTTCGATATTATGCGGACCACAAATATGATGCGAAGTATCAAAATGAAAAAGGCTATAAAGTAGTAAGATACTTTAATGTTTCAAATGCACCATCTAGCACAGACAGTCTAGAATTCTTTAATGAATTTAACGTCATGTCGCAAGAATTATCTGTTGCCGAAAACGACACCGTTTATTCAAATTTAAAAAGTGATTTGAAGCAGTCTTTTTTCAACGCCAGATCTACAGCTGTCCCTGAAAACCATTTTAAAGCAGAAGAACTTTTTACTTATCCTCCTGCTCTTGATACAATATTTCAATCTGCGGATATTGGACAAATCGTAGGTCCATATGCATGTGGTGACAAAATGAAATCCAAAACCAAAGGACTTAATTATTATGCTATTTCAAAGGTTATCGGTAAGACACCAACAAGAATTAAAGCAAGGCAGATCTTAGTTACGATATCGGCTAGCGACGATACTTTAACTAAAAAAAATCAGGCAGAGTCGTACCTAAATCAATTATCAAGCTCTGCTGACAGGGAGATAACTTTCAATGCATTAAAAAGCAATTCAGCAGATCCGGTTGGAGAATATGATAACTTAACAGAATTATTCCTGAATTATCCAGAACAAAATAGGACAAGTTTTTACGGTGAAGAAATTTCAAACTTTTGTACAAATTCTGCAGTTGGTTCCGTAAAACTTATTGAGACAGACAGAGGTTTTCATATAGTGGAAATTCTAGAAAGGGATAACTATTATTTACCTAAAGTTGCTTCCATCTATAAAGAATTCAAGCCTTCCGAAGAAACCATGTCTTTGAAAGAAAAAGAATCGAGCACTGTATTAAGTGCGTTGTACAGAAAAATCAGTAAACTAAACAGCCAAGAAAAGATACAAGCTTACTTTGACACCACTTTAATTCAAGGCGGTTATCAACCAAAAGCAGTACAACTTTTTGATAATTCCCCAGAAATTCCTCTAAATGTACTATCGGAACCAGCGGCAAACAAATTAATTCAAGCAGCGTATAAGTCAGGAGCGAAAGTTGGAACCCTTGTGGGAAGACCCGTTAGGGATAAAAACACTTATGTCATCGGCATGGTATATTCTAATAGACAAAAAGGAGCGCCTTCTTATGAAGAAATCAAAAAAGACATAAAGAAAGATTTTCTTACTGCTAAAAAGAATGAAATTATAGTAAAAAATTTCGCGGGAAAATCTTTGGAAGAACTTGCTGGATCGGAAAGTGTAAAACCTGCAGAGGTTTCATTTAAAAACATGAATAGTATCGATGCAGAAGTCATTGGTTCTTTGTTTTCATCAAATGGACCAAAAGAAAATGAAACCACTAACCCTATCAAAGGGGCTACGGGAGTCTATGTTATAACTGTTGACAAGGTAGTATCAGCTGCAACAATTAAAAGCTTTAAAGTGAAAAAAGAAGAAGTAAATAGAACTTCGATAATGCAGCTTGTAAGAAACCCTATGACTTATAATCAAAACAGAAAACCTTCTGAAGAGAATTATATCATCAATGGTTTATATGAAAGAGCAAATATAATTGACAATAGAAAGCTTTTAAATTTAGGAATTAGAAACTAATCTAATTCCTTATTTTAAAAACGTTGTTAAATCCTACTTTATAACCACTCCATCTCTCGTCAGCTTTGTAATAGTCAGTAGAAATGATTTGAGCATTCGACTTGAGTGCAGAATTCCACATAGAAAAGTCGTGATCTCTAGATTGAATAGTTCCTGCATCACTTCTTGTACGGATGACGTACTTAGCAGATTGTTCGCTTATACTGCTTTCTATTCCCATCGAGTGATTTCGTAATAAGAATGCGGTGTTCACATCATTTGGTTCACCGTAGTAAAACATCAAAGGTTGTTTAAACGACCTGTATATATGTTGATTATTCCCTTCTAAAATAAAAACAACCTTCCCTCTGCATTCAGATAAAAAAGGCCACCCCATATTCTCAACACGTTCGCTAATGCTTGCATATCCAGACTTAAAATCAGAAGGTTTATAAATATCATTAGGAGAAAATACAGCTGCGATTTCAGATTCTAATTTTTGATATGCAATCGTATCAAAAGGAATGCATTTTTTGAAACCCAAATTCCTTAACGTTTTTGATTCATCTGCGGGGTGAGAACCCTTGGCCTCAATATTGATAAATATGGGGATATGATTTGCATTTTTTTGACTCCATTCTTTAATCGCTTGTAAGCCATCAATTAGGGTGAGATAATTTGTTTCAAAATCGACATCTGAAATATGCAATAATTTAAATCCTGGGGATTTCATTGACCGGTCTTTCACTCTTTGCTTTTGGCCAAAAAGGAACAAATTGACTCTTCGCCTTCTATAATGACCACCTTTAGGATCATAGTTAACGTCTAACTCCACCCCCCTGACGCCATAATCAGTAAACTGTTCTTCAAAAGGCAAATGACCATAATCAATAAACTTTGGGTTATTTTGCTCTCCTAGTTTGTCTTGAAACTTGCTTAAAAATTTCAATGCTTTGGGATGCGGTTTTTTCTTATAACTGTTATGAGATGCAATGATCCTTATATCGTTCAATCGAATTGAATCCATATCTTTCTGAGCTCTAAAGACAGAAATGGATAACAAAAAAAGTAAGGGTAAAATGGTATTTCTCATTATTTTCCTTTCATTTTTTGAATTAAGTAATTACGAATTTTTGATCTAAGGCATTCGTTATTTGATTTAAAAGATCTATTTTTTAATGAGGTCAAATCAAAATAACCATTCAAAACCTCTCCATCTTGAACTATCTTAAACTGCTTTATTCCCTTGTTCTGAATAACTGTATATAAATTATGGTTACTCCAGTAACTAGGATTCTCCAACATTTCCAAACAGAATGGAAACACATTGTTGGCATTCCCTTCATAACCATATAGCGATAACCCTCCTTGAAAATCATCATTTAAAGCAAAAACAGGCTCATTATTATAATTTGAATTAAGAAAATAGGGGGCCTCGATAAAAACATAAGAATCTCGAAGCTCATCTTTATTTAAAAGATCAGCATATTCTATTAATTTACCCTCTCGATGATCCCATGAACGGATCGAATTGATCGTTTGCATTTGCATAGACGCAAACCACAGAACGGCAATAATGTAAGACACGAAATAAAATCGTGATTTAAGTATATATAAACAAAATATAGCTATCAGAATAGAATAACATAGATGAGCAGGAAGCATCATTTTATTATAAAGTCCAAACGATACTGCAGGATAATTTGATACAACAAATATCAAACTACAAGAAGCCAATGTAATCAGCATCGAATAAATTAATCTTCTATTTAGATTAAATTCCAACTGAGACTTGATTACATAAATAAACGGAACTACAAGGACACTCAGCCATAATAGCGGTTCAGAATAAAAAAATGGAATAACCTCTAACAAGAGCATGGGTATTTCCACAAGAATAACCACGAAATAGTATATGGACTGCAAAACAGAATGTAATGATGGAGCAAACCCATAGATACCAGATTCATTCTGATATATTGGGCCTATTAAAAACTTAAAAACGAAATAAATAACAAATATCAAAATACTCCACCTCAATAATCTTGAATGTAAAACCTCCTTCAAGTTTCCTTTATAATTATAGGTAATAGGAAAAATAAATAAAGGAAAAACGATTTCACAAGATAACATAGCGAGCAGCCCAAATAATAGAAAATGAAAATACTTTTTCCGAGTAAACCCGCCATCAATATCTTTTAAATAGCCGAGTGCCAATAAATAGAAAAGCAACGATAATAAATAACCCATCTGAAAAAAATTAAATAGATGAGCCGTTGAAAAAACAGGAAGAGACATAAAAAAAAGAAAGATCCATATCGAACTTCCTTTAAAATAGGAATAGAATACTTTTCTCGCTTGAAAAACTATGGCAAACCAGAGTGAAATACGAACAACATTATAGAAAATATAATGCTCCTTAAATAGATGAAGCGTCGTCGTTTGTATTAAGCCATAAATAGGTCTAGACAAATGACCTGGTCTAGATAAGCTATACCCTAAATCAGTCCAGAAATTCGGAGCTAAATGACCTACAAGGGATAAATCATCAGAAATACCAAAACCCAATAAAAACAATAATGGTCCAAAAACAATCATGATGAGAATAATCCACCATATCATTGCTTTATTGAAAACCATTTTCATTAAATCAATTTAGCTTGTCAAACAATTCGCTATCTACCTCATTTGGAACCGTTACTTTCAATAAGGGTTCTTTTTCCATTGCTCTCAAAATAGCGAAATTTGCATTTTTATTTCGAGCCCAGCTCCTTCTTGCCACTCCGTTATTCACGTCCCAATGGAGCATCATATTTAGATTTCTATCCGTATTTTCGCTTCCATCCAATAACATTCCAAAACCTCCATTAATGACTTCACCCCACCCTACTCCACCACCGTTATGTATAGAAACCCATGTGGCACCTCTAAATGAATCGCCAATCACATTTTGAATCGCCATATCCGCAGTATATCGTGAGCCATCATAAATATTTGATGTCTCTCTATAAGGTGAATCTGTTCCCGAAACATCGTGATGGTCCCTACCTAAAATTACAGGACCTATTTCTTTATTTCGAATGGCTCGATTAAATGCCTCTGCAATTTTCATTCTCCCTTCAGCATCAGCATATAAAATTCTTGCTTTTGATCCAACTACCATCTTATTTGCTCCAGCACCCTTAATCCATTGAATATTATCTGCCATTTGTTGACTAATCTCATCTGGGCTATTCAATCTCATCTCCTCAAGTACTTCACATGCAATAGCATCGGTCTTTTCAAGATCACTATCTTTACCGGAAGCGCAAACCCACCTAAAAGGCCCAAAACCGAAATCAAAACACAAGGGACCTAATATATCTTGAACATAAGAAGGGTAAATAAAGTCTTCTTTATTTGAGGCAAGAATGTCTGCACCCGCACGAGAGGCTTCTAGTAAAAAAGCATTCCCATAATCAAAAAAATATGTTCCTTTATCCGTATTTATTTTAATGGCTTCAGCATGCCTCAAAAGACTCTCCTTGACTTTTTTCTTAAACAAATCAGGGTCTTTCGACATCATCTCATTTGATTCATCAAAGGTGAGTCCTGCAGGGTAATACCCTCCTGCCCAAGGATTGTGTAATGAGGTTTGATCCGATCCCAAATCAACATAGATGTCCTCTTGACAAAATTTCTCCCAAACATCCACAATGTTTCCAATGTAAGCCAATGACACGACTTCAAGATTTGTTTTGGCTTTTTTTACTCTATCACAGAGCTCATCAAGATTATCAATAATTTCATCTACCCAACCCTGATCGTGTCTCGTTTTTGCCGCTTTAGGATTAACCTCTGCCGTAACAGATATTACGCCAGCAATATTTCCTGCTTTAGGTTGAGCACCTGACATTCCACCGAGACCCGCTGTTACAAAAAGTTTTCCCTTATAATCATCTCTATTTTTTGCAATTTTTCTTATTGCATTTAAAACTGTTATTGTGGTTCCATGAACAATCCCTTGAGGACCAATATACATATAAGATCCAGCCGTCATTTGTCCGTATTGGGTTACGCCTAAAGCATTAAATTTTTCCCAGTGATCTTGACTTGAATAATTCGGTATAACCATTCCATTTGAAACGACCACTCTTGGTGCGTTTTTATGAGAAGGGAACAAGCCTTGTGGATGACCTGAATTCATGACTAAAGTTTGTTCCTCCGTCATTTCTGACAAATATTTCATGGTTAACCTATATTGAATCCAATTTTGAAATACTGAACCATTTCCGCCATATGTTATTAATTCATGTGGATGCTGTGCGACATCATGATGAAGGTTGTTTTGAATCATCAACATAATCGCCTTAGCCTGCTCGCATTGTCCAGGATATTCATCAATTGGCCGGGCATATATCTCATTTTCTGGACGATAACGATACATATAGATTCGACCAAATAAATCCAGCTCCTCCTTGAATTCGACGATTAATTCTTCGTGTTGTTCTTTTGGAAAATACCGCAAGGCGTTTTTTAAAGCCAACTTCTTTTCATCTGATGATAAAATTTGCTTTCTTTTCGGAGCGTGATTAATGGATTTATCATAATCCTTTTTCGGGGGAAGTTCCTTTGGAACTCCTTGTAATATTTCTTGCTGAAATGATATTGTGCTCATAACTTTATATTAGACTATAAAGTTATATGATTAATTAATACATGAGCATAACAAAACCATGCTTTTGAACTTCACTCCCTCCTTCAAAAACGGCGTTAATCTTATAAAAGTAGGTTCCTTCGTCAAGAACTTTATTATTCATGTTCGTTCCTGGCCATGTCCCTGCAGGATCAAAATACTCATAGACCTTATTACCCCACCGATTTAAAATAACACATTGAAACTCCTGAATCCCGTTATAATTTATAAAAAATTCGTTATTTCCTACCTCAGAGGATAATACAATAACATTCGGAGCATTCAAATCACAAAAATAATATTCGAGAGTTGCAACATCTTCTGAAGAACCACAGATGTGATTTAAGGTAACCGTATAATCACCTTCTGTATTTGCTTCAATTATACTTCCAGTTTCTCCATTTGACCAATCAAAAGAGATATTAGAATTGTAACCCTCCTGTACAGGGTCTGATATTGCGAATGCCTCAAGTTGAGCAGAAGAACCACTACATAGACTCGTATCATTTGCAACAACAGTATAATTTGGAGGAAAATCTACGTATATCAATTGATCATAAAGACAAATTGGGTCCGAAAACGTTAAATCATATACCCCCCCAATACTCGTCGTAACCGTTGGGTTAATAGGATCTCCACTTATACTTATTTCTGGACTTGTACTTGACCAAGTTCCTCCGTTAGGCGCATTAAGTCCAGAAACTTGATACGTGTAATTACAGATTGCTGTATCATTTACAATATCCGGAATAGGCAAAATGGTGAAATTGCCCAGGACTGTATCGCATTGGTTTGACACCTCTAATACATAAGACCATGCCTGGTCTGAAACTAATGTTGGGTTCGTTGTTCCGTCACTCCACAAATAACTTATTTGAGTTTGATAACCATCATTGTATGGACTTGTAGTAAGCTCTGGAACGATCTCATATCCAGAGTTCTCACAAACCACTGTGTCTGGCATGGATAAATATAAATACGGTGGAAATGAAATATTTGCAGTATCCGTGACGTTGCATTCATTATCCGTAAAAATTACTTGATAATCGCCAGCCATGGAACTTGATATTAACGGGTTTATTATGTTTTCATTTGAAAAGCCAATTGTGGTATCTAAAGAGCTCCAAACCCCACCACTAAAAGAAACCGTTTCAGAAACTTGAAATTCCAAATTACAGGCGACCGTATCTGAGAAGATTTCAGGACCGGCAACAACTGTGAAAGAAACGGTCGTATCGTATGGACAGCCATAATTGTCCATTACATTAAAAACATAGGAATATGAACCTACTGTATTTGGCTGTACTACAATTAAAGTATCATTTTGGGTTGAGATAATAGTAGGGTCATTATTCCACCAACTCGTATCTGCAGAAGTTTGGTATGATCCTAATCCAGGAAAGTAAGATCCATCGAAAAATAATCCCCATTCAAAAATGTAACCATCGTCTACAGAAAGATTATCTTGAACGAAAATCGTCCAATTGCCATTTACGGGACAGCCAGCAAAACCTGCAAAAGAGGTTTCGGGCTGATAAGTATTACTTGGATCTACGGATGGCCCGTTATTCCCAAAATTGGGCGCAGGAATTGTATTTCCCCAATTTTGAGTCATTGGACCAATGTCATTGAAGACAGAACTAAAACAATATTCCCAGCCTTCTCCAGGGCCTCCACCTCCAAAATCATCTATAGGATCTCCTAAAAATGTATTTGTTCCCGACGTTCCTCCAGGAATTGCTCCTGGACTATATGAATTAACGAGTGCTACCGTTGTGCCATTAGGGCACTGCAGCCAAATCTCCAAATCTCCAGCGTATGAATGCTCCATGGTTAAACAAACCTGATTTAAATCTTGTGCACTCTGAATAGTAGCTCCTACAGGGAAACCGCCAATTGTAATGGGGGCTTGATATTGTTGACCTGAACCATCCGGTAAATAAGTCAATCCAGCAAAGTTTCCTCCAAGTTGAAACGATCCAGGAGGGATAGCGACACCTACTGTATCCTGAGGTGTAACACCACCAATTAGAGTCGTGTTTTCACCTAAACAAACAGAGTCTTGTAAAGGACCTGTTCCAATAAAACTTGGCGTTAAAGAAACTCGTATCTTACTTCTAACACGTTCGTTTTGTGGGAATTGATCTGTGATTTTAAGGTCAACCAAGAAACCAGATTGAGATGGTGGGGTTATCCATATCGAATCATTATTGGGATAGGTATTTCCATCAGTAACATCCCATTGAAAATCAATATCTGAATTGATGTCTTGGGAATATCCAAATCCTGTTGACTGCTGAGAATAAGGAAATATAGGGGTTGCAACAAACAAAATACTGTCACCAAAACACACATCTACAAAGCCTGTATCTACCGGGTTTAGTGCATCAGAGCCCAGTCCATTCACAAAAGCTTCCATATGTGCTTCAAATGGTTGATACTGGTTACCACATTGAACATTACCGAACCAACCTGCACCTTCATTCGCTCCATCTGATATAAACACAACAGTCAAACAACCACTTGGATTGTTCCATGAAGCCTGGTAAGTAAATCCATTTGGATCCGTAATGCTATTGTGGGCACCGAGTAATGGTGATGCTGTCGATGGTCCATCATAAACGTATATTGAATCTGATCCATCAATATCAAAAACAGATCCTGCATTAATACCAAATTGAATAGACATTTTAGTCCCAGTAGTCAAGTCGGGACAAAACACCATCGTTTCATTGTAGTTTGCTGGGTAATTACCCGCTTCACCGCCAGGATCAGCAAAGTTTTGACCAGCAGTTCCAAAAACATTACAATCAGCTGGACTATTTTCTGGAAAATCAGAATCGCCCATGTTTACTGTTTGTGCCTCACCCTTAGGAGTTCCAAACACAATTAAGAAGAAGAATATATTAATTAATCTCATTTCTCCTTAGATTTCTCAAAGTTCAGTACCCATTCAGATTTGACTACCACCATTTTATTCAGTTTTGGAGCATAAAAATATTGATTGAATGATTCGATTTTCACATTTAAATCAGTAAAAGATGGAATCTTATCAATGTTTGGAAGTTCTTTCAACTTCAGCTGACCATGCTTCTCTACATTGTATTCTGAAACATATGTTCCATGATCAAGGGCATAAACCAGAATCTCATATTTTTCGGGCTCAACATTTTTAAGTTGAGTCAACTCTTCTTTGGAATATGAATTTAATAGCGATTCATCA
>CAJQPH010000188.1 GCA_905480165.1 uncultured Flavobacteriales bacterium | reverse complement strand
CCTACGCCAGATCCAACACCGGACCCTACGCCAGATCCAACACCGGATCCTACGCCAGATCCAACACCGGACCCTACGCCAGATCCAACAACGGACCCTACGCCAGATCCAACACCTGACCCTACGCCAAATAATCCAGTTATCATAGATAAGTCCAATCTGACTACTATAGGGGATATTAACTTTGGATTGAACCAATCCTATATTCAGGGTAAGTTTTACAGCGTCCTGAATGAGACAGCAAATATTTTAAAATCGGATGCAAGTCTAAATATATTACTGACTGGTCACGCCGATATTACAGGAGGAGAAGATCTTAATCTCGTACTTGCTAAAAAACGGGCTGAGTCAATTAAGAAGTATTTAATAAGTAGGGGTATTAATGCGTCACGCATTGAGGTTGTTTCATTTGGTGAAACAAAGCCTAAATTCTTAAGTACTACTGCTGCGGGTAGAGCCCTAAATAGAAGGGTGGAGGTTTATATTCAGAATAAGTAAATTACAAAAAGCCCAACTCAAGTTTGGCTTCTTCACTCATCATGTCTTTATCCCAAGGTGGGTCAAAAACGATATTGACTTTCGCTGATTTTACATCAGTTATTTCAGCTACTTTATCTTCAACTTCTTTAGGCATACTTTCCGCTACAGGGCAATTTGGAGAGGTAAGAGTCATTTCAATTTGAACATTTGACTCTTTGTCTATTTTTACTTCGTAAATGAGTCCCAATTCATATACATCAACAGGTATTTCAGGATCATAAATAGATTTCAATACGTCAACAATTGTATTTTCTAGTGCTTCCATTTAATAGTTTTTTATAGCGTCTAATTTCATTCGTTTAACCATTTCTACTAGACCATTTGCTCGTGTAGGTGAAAGGTGCTCTTGAAGCCCAATTTCTTTAATGAAAAACAAGTCCTCTTTGGCAATTGTTTTGGGTTCTTCTCCATTCATTACTTTTATCAATAACGAAATAATGCCTTTTGTGATTATGGCGTCTGAATCAGCAAAGTAAAACATTTTACCATCCTTGTAATTGGATTTAAGCCAAACTCTAGACTGGCATCCCTCGATGAGTTGTTCGTCTCTTTTATCTTGATTTGGAATCATCTCAATTTCCTTACCTAGATCAATAATTAATTCATATTTCTCCATCCAGTCATCAAACAAGGAAAAGTCCTCAATAATAGCATTTTGTTTTTCGGTATAGTTCATTAGCTAAGGATTTGAATAGACTTGTTTAGTGCAGCCACAAATAAATCTATTTCATCTTTTGTATTGTAAATACCAAATGAAACTCTGATTGTACCAGGTATTTGATAAAAGTCCATGATTGGCTGTGTGCAATGATGTCCCGTTCGAACGGCAACACCTTGCTTATCAAGTAAGGTTCCTATATCAAAAGGGTGAATGTCTCCTACGTTAAAAGAAATCACACTTGTTTTGTTTTTAGAAGTACCAAATATTTTGATCGTTGGTATTGCATTTAATTGTGCTTCTGCATAACGAAGAAGTTCTAATTCATGAACTTGACACTGTTCAAAATTGAGTGAATCTATAAAATCGAAAGCCGTTCCTAATGCAATTCCTCCCACAATATTGGGAGTTCCCGCTTCAAACTTGAATGGCAAAACATTAAAGGTGGTTTTTTCGAAACTAACTTTTTCAATCATATCACCACCGCCTTGGTATGGGGGCATGATGTTCAATAATTCGCTTTTTCCATAAAGTACTCCAACCCCGGTAGGGCCATAAACTTTATGTCCTGAAAAAACGAAAAAATCACAATTCAATTCTTGTAAATCAATTTTTTCGTGTTGTACGCTTTGAGCTCCATCAATGAGCACCTTTGCGCCGACTACATGGGATTTACGAATAATCTCCTTGATTGGATTTATAATTCCAAGAGAATTCGATATGTGTGTTATTGATACAAGCTTCGTTTTCTCATTAAGTAAATTTTCAAATGCTTCAAGGTCAATTTCTCCAGTTTTGTGAATTGGAACGACTTTGATCTTGATTTTTTTTCTACTTTCCAGCAGCTGCCAAGGCACAATATTCGAGTGGTGTTCCATTGCCGAAATAATAATTTCGTCTTCAGGATTTAAAAGTTCACCAAATGATGATGCAATTAAATTAATTCCATCAGTAGTTCCTTTTGTAAAGATAATTTCTGAATCACTTTTTGCATTAAGGTAGCTGCTTATCTTATGTCTAGCCTGCTCATAAGCTGTTGTAGCTTCTTGGCTTAAAGAATGAACACCCCTATGGATGTTGGCATTTTCCTTTTCGTAATAGTTCTTGATCTTATCAATGACTACCGAAGGCTTTTGAGAGGTCGCTGCATTATCAAAATAAATCAAATCTCTTCCATTTATTTTCTGAGTCAATATTGGAAACTGAGATCTAATATCCTGAACAGCTCTTCTACTTTGTGATGTCTCCTTCATTGTTGTGCAAAATTAACGAAAGCAAGAGATAAAAACGTTTTATCTATTAATTTTATTTAGACCTCATTTCTATGTAAGGAATTAACATTTCCTCCATTGAAACCCCTCCATGCTGAAACGTATTTCCGTAATAATTCACAAAGTGATTGTAATTATTCGGATAAACAAAGAAGTCTTGTTCTTTTGCAAATACAAATTCACTAGACATTTTCTGTTTTGGAAGAAAAGCATCTTGTGGGTTTGAAACCACAAATACATCTTTACTTTTGTATCCTAATCCTCTACCAACCTTATATCGTAAATTGGTATTGGTATTTCTTTCTCCAGCTATTTTAACAGGTTGATTCACTTTTATAGTTCCGTGGTCTGTAGTAATTATTAATTTTATTTTATCTTCTGCTGCCTGCTTTATAATGTCTAAAAGCGGAGAATGTTCAAACCAAGACATTGTTATTGATCTATAAGCCGACTCATCATCGGCAAGTTCTCTAATAACTTCCATTTCAGTTCTTGCATGTGAAAGCATATCTACGAAATTGTAAACAATGAAATTGATGTCGTTTTCTTTGAGTTTGTGGAATTGCTCAACTAGTTTTTTTCCTGCATTAACATTGGTTATCTTATGGTATGAACATTTTAAAGAAGACTTCCCAAGTCTTTTCATGTTTTGCTCTAAAAGTTCTTCTTCAAATTTATTTTTACTTCCCTCATCATCTTCACTTTTCCAATACTGAGGATGCTTTTTTGCAATTTCTGATGGCATTAATCCAGAAAAGAGCGCATTTCGTGCATATTGAGTAGCTGTTGGCAAAATTGAATAAACAATTTCCTCTTTTTCCTTTACAAAGTATTTGTTAAAAACAGGTTCAAGTGTTTTCCACTGATCAAACCGAAGGTTATCAATTACAAGAACCAGTGTTTTATCTGCTTTATTTTGATTGAATACCCTGTTTTTTAAAACGTTGTGTATAAACAAGGGGCCGTCTTCAACACCATTTAGCCAATCCAAATAATTGTCCTCAATGAAATTACAAAAGAGCTGGTTCGCTTCTTTTTTTTGCATTTCAAATATTTCACTCATTCCAGAATCTTCAATCTTATCAAGTTGTAGTTCCCAATAAACAAGTTTTGAATATAAATCGGACCACTCCGTGGCATCCATTCTATTGTTAAGTTGCATACCAAGTTGACGAAATTCTTTTCGATAATTTAAACTCGTAATTTCACTAACCAACTTTGAACGATTCAGGTTTTTCTTTAGACTAATGAGAATTTGATTTTGATTTACAGGTTTGATTAAGTAATCTGCAATTTTTGAACCGATTGCATCTTCCATTATTTGTTCTTCCTCACTTTTGGTAATCATTACAACAGGAACATTCGGATCAACCTCTTTAATTTTAGTCAATGTTTCTAGTCCTGATAGGCCAGGCATGTTTTCATCTAGAAAAATAATATCAAAGTATGTTTTTTGAGCCAATTCTAGAGCATCTAAACCATTAGTAACACCTTCAACGGTGTAACCTTTTGATTCCAAAAAGAGTATGTGTGGTTTAAGCAGATCAATTTCGTCATCTGCCCAAAGGATATTTCCTGAATTAGTCATTCTTTTAGCTTAATTTAGTAGTGAAAAATAAAAGTACTCATTTGCAAGTAAAATTGAATCGCAACAATAAGAAGAAAATCATTAACGATCCAGTCTATGGTTTTATTGCGATACCCGATGATTTAATATTCGACATTATCGAACATCCTTTTATGCAAAGGTTGAGACGGATCTCTCAATTGGGTTTAAGTCATTTGGTTTATCCAGGTGCTATTCATTCAAGATTTCAACATGTTTTAGGGGCAATGCATTTGATGATGCAAGCTGTTGCAGTACTTAAGAGAAAGGGACACGATATCAGTGAAGAAGAAGAACGAGGTGTTTTACTGGCAATTCTTTTACACGATATAGGACACGGTCCTTTTAGTCATGCTTTAGAATTTGACATTGTAAATTCAGTAACTCACGAAGATATTTCAGGCTTTTTTATTAAACGTCTAGAACGTGAGTTCGGGTCAGATTTGGAAATAGCATTGAGTATTTTTGAAAATAAGCACGACAAACCATTTTTACATCAATTGGTTTCGAGTCAGATGGATATGGATCGACTGGATTATCTTAATCGAGATAGTTTTTATTCAGGCGTAAGTGAGGGCATTATTGGAAGCGATAGACTCATAGAAATGCTTCAAGTACATAATGGGAAGCTGGTCATTGAAGAAAAAGGGATCTACTCAATAGAAAAATTCATTGTCGCAAGAAGATTGATGTATTGGCAGGTTTATCTTCACAAGACGGTTGTATCTGCTGAATACATGCTTATATATGCGCTTAGAAGAGCAAAAAAGTTAGTTAAGAGTGGAAAGGATGTATTTGCAAGCCCGTCTCTTTCCTTTTTCTTAAAAGAAGATATTTTGGTGGAAGATTTCAAAAATAAAGAAGAAGTTATAGATCGATTTGCACAATTAGATGACTTTGATATTTTGGCAGGTTTAAAGGTTTGGTCTAGTCATGAAGACGAGGTGTTGAGATTTTTGTCAAGTTCCATAGTGAATAGGAGGCTTTTTAAAATTGAAATTTCTAGAAATCCTTTTTCTCTTGAACAAATTGAAAACCGAAAAAATATAATCAACTCATCTTCTAAATTTAATGGATTAGATCCTGAATTTTTGGTTTTCTCGGATAAACTTGTGAATAAGGCATACAATCAAAAGCACCAGAATATTAATATTTTAATGAAATCAGGTGAGATTGTTGATTTGGCAGAGGCTTCAGATAATCTTAATATTTCAGCTTTGGCTAAACCCGTTGAGAAATATTTCTTGTGTTATCCTGAGTAACATCATAAAGACATTACTCTCGTTTTAGTTTTCCCTCTTTCCAATCTCTTATTAATTTGGCCCAAGAATATGGATTAAGTAAGTTATTGACTGGCAGCTGACCGTTTGTATAGAGCTTGGTATATCTTTGATTCATAGTCAATCCACTAGCTAAAGAAGCATCCGCATCAAGTCTTGCTGCGACAAAGGCAAGAGATTCACCAGAAAGTTCTCTTTGTGCACGCCTTACAGCGTCATCATAGGGTTTCATTTCAACAAAAAATCGAGCAAAATCTTCTCTTGATGGCCAAGGGTAAACGGTGACTTCGGGCAGATTGATGGTATCCTGTTGAAGCATATGTATGATGCTATATCTATTTTCTTCCAATGTGTCTGGTACAATGTACGATGAAGTTTTGTATCCGTAATAAGAAAAATACAGTGTGTCACCGGGAAATGAGACCATTGAAAAATACCCATAATAATCTGCAATAACACCTCTACCAATTGAACGATCATAAACAGTTATGTAAGGCATAGGATTTAAATCGTGTTCAGATACAACAACTCCTGAGAGCTGTAATATTTTTGAGGTATCGATGTCGCCACGCTGAGTTAGTGCATCTTGACATAGTAGAAAGCTCGATAAAAAAAGAAATAAAATTTTCATATTCATTTACACGACAAGTTTAATGATAAATTGTAATTGATGTTAAATTTTTGATAATATTAACATAAGAAGGTTGAGTTCTAGTGTACTCCCGTGATTTTTTCATAAATTTGCAAGAATTTATTTTAATAATAGGTTCGTTATGTCTCTAGAAAATTTAGCACAAATAAAGGAAGGGTTAACCTATGACGATGTTCTATTGGTTCCTGCATATTCTGAAGTTTTACCGCGTGATGTAAAATTATCCAGTCGGTTTTCAAAAAATATTGAATTGAAATCTCCAATCGTATCTGCCGCCATGGACACTGTAACTGAGTTCAACATGGCAATTGCAATTGCTCAACAAGGGGGTATTGGTGTCATTCATAAGAATATGTCGATTGAAGATCAAGCGAAAAACGTCAGAAAAGTGAAACGTTCCGAAAGTGGAATGATTATAGATCCGATTACCCTTCATCAAGATGCATTGGTAAAAGACGCGTTGGTAATCATGAAAGAAAATAGTATTGGAGGAATTCCCGTAGTTGATTCCAATAAGAAATTAATAGGTATAGTTACCAACAGAGATCTACGATTAGAGAAAAACCTAGAGCGCCCTGTTCTAGAAGTAATGACCTCAGATAATTTAATTACAACTTTAGAATCTATAGAGTTAAGTAAGGCAGAGGTTATTCTTCAAGAAAATAGAATTGAAAAATTACCAGTGGTTGATTCAGAAAATAATTTAATAGGTTTGATAACTTACAGGGATATAATAAAGGTGAAAGAGCACCCCAATTCATGTAAAGATCATTTAGGAAGACTTAGAGTCGCTGCTGCTGTCGGGGTTACAGATGACACCATCGAAAGGGTTGATAGCTTAGTTAGGGCAGGAGTTGATGCGATTGTTATTGATACCGCTCATGGACATACCAAGGGCGTTGTTCTCAAGCTAAAAACGGTTAAAGAAAAATTCCCGGATTTAAATGTAATTGTTGGAAATATTGCAACTGCAGAAGCTGCAAAATATTTAGTGGATGCAGGAGCTGATGCCGTCAAAGTTGGTATTGGTCCGGGGTCTATATGTACGACTAGGGTTATTGCTGGTGTCGGTGTTCCACAATTGACAGCTATAAATGATGTTGCGAAAGCTTTAAAGGGGTCAGGTGTCCCTGTGATTGCAGATGGGGGAATCAGGTATACAGGAGATATTGTTAAAGCACTTGCAGCCGGAGCGGATTCCGTTATGCTTGGCTCAATGTTTGCAGGAGTAGAAGAATCTCCAGGAGAAACGATCATTTATGAAAGTAGAAAGTTTAAATCTTATCGAGGAATGGGTTCAATAGAAGCCATGCAGCAAGGCTCCAAAGACCGATATTTCCAAGACGCAGAAGACGACATAAAAAAATTAGTTCCTGAAGGTATTTCAGGTCGTGTTCCATATAAAGGCTCTCTTTCAGAAGTAATGTATCAAATTATTGGTGGTATTCGTGCTGGAATGGGCTATTGTGGTTCGGCAACAATAAATGAATTAAAAGGCTCACAATTTGTACGTATTACTTCAGCCGGTGTGCGCGAATCTCATCCACACGACGTTTCTATTACTAGGGAAGCGCCTAATTACAGTATTAAATAACTAAACTCATGAAAAAAACAATTTTCTTTTTATTCTCTATTTGTATTATCAATTCATCTTTTGGCCAAAATGATCCTGTAATTATGGAAGTAGATGGTGATAAGGTTACAAAAAGTGAATTTTTGCAGATTTATTTAAAAAACAATAATGACCCTAAATACGACAAGGCTTCAATCGATGAGTATCTAGACCTTTTTACAAAATTCAAATTAAAAGTAGCTGAAGCAGAAGCACAGGGATATGATACTGTACCTAGATTAAAAAAGGAACTTGAAGGTTACAGAAAGCAACTCGCTTTGCCATATTTGACTGATAGTGTTGAAAACAAAGCTATGGTTCAAGAGGCTTACAGTCGTCTTAAAAAAGAAATCCGTGCTTCTCACATACTTATAAAAGTGAGTCCAAATGCAATGCCGAAAGATACTTTAAAAGCATACAATCGTTTGTTGGAGCTCAAGAAAAGAATAGAGGACGGTGAAGATTTTGCTGTCGTCGCTAAATCAAAGAATAGTTCTCAAGACCCTTCAGTACTTCAAAATGGTGGTGATCTCGGTTATTTTACTGCTTTTCAAATGTTGTATTCATTTGAAGAAAAGGCTTACAATACGCCTAAAGGTAAAGTTTCAGACCCTTTTAGAACAAAGTATGGTTTTCACATTATGCAGGTTACTGATTCGCGACCAGCGAGAGGAACCATTCGCGTGGCTCATTTAATGGTTGGAACACCAGAAGGTACTACCGATGCGGAGATTGCTACTGCAGAGAAAAAAATCAATGAGATATATGAAATGGTGCTATCATCCGATAGCGATGAAGACTGGGAAAATATGGTTAAAAAACATTCAGATGACCCATCTTCTTCCAAAAAGGGCGGAGAACTGCCTGTTTTTGGTTCTGGCTCTGCTCAACGTATGGTTCCTGCTTTTGAGGATGCCTCATTCGCTCTTAAAGAGGATGGTGAAATCTCAATCCCGTTAAGAACCGCTTACGGGTTTCATATTATCAAAAGATTATCATGGAACGATGTTAGGTCTTTCGATGAGATGAAAAAAGAGTTGAAGAAAAAAGTAGATAAAGATGATAGAGCTAAAAAAACGCAAGACGTTTTTGTGTCTAAATTAAAGGTTAAATATAATTTTCAAGAGTCTGAAGGTCAATATTTGGAATGGTTTGTGGAAAACTTGGATTCCTCATATTATGCTGGAAAATGGAATGCAGATAAGTTAATTACTGATGGCACCATCTTTAGTATAGGAGAAAAGTCATATAGACAAACAGATTTTGCTCAATTTTTGAAAAAAGCCTTCAGAGGGATGCGTCGATATAACTTTGAGGATATCGTTGGCAAGCAATATAAGCAGTGGGTAAAAAAGAGTGTTCTGGCTTACGAAGAAGCTTTATTGCCATCAAAGTATCCGGAATACAAGGCCTTGGTTAAAGAATATCACGATGGGATTATTCTTTATGAAATCATGTCTGATAAGGTTTGGAATAAAGCAGTTAAAGATACCACTGGTTTAAAAGCTTTCTATGAGACTCAAAAAATGAAATATATGTGGCCTGAAAGATTGGAGTCTACAGTCTACGTTTGTGCCAACGCTTCAATTTCCGAGAAAGTATACAAACTTCTTAAAAAGAAGAAAAACACTTCTGATGTAATCATTGAGAAAATCAATATTGATACCGAATTAAATTTAGATGTTAAAATGAATAAATACGTTCCTGACGAAACGGATTTTCTTGAAGGAAAGTCTTTATCAGAAGGAAGAAATGAGGCCTTTGAGTCAGGAGGAAAGCATTATGTTGTAATGGTAGATGAAATATTACCGGTTATGCCTAAAGAGCTATCCGAAATAAAGGGATCAGTCATTTCTGATTACCAGACTTACTTAGAAGTAAGCTGGCTACAAGAATTAAAAAATAAATACCCGATTAGCATTAATTATGATGTTTTGTACAATTTAGGTGCTGATGATTAAACATACACTATTTCCTTTATTATTACTTTTCACATCAACTGTTTTTGCTCAAAATGGTAAATTGGTCAAT
>CAJQPH010000187.1 GCA_905480165.1 uncultured Flavobacteriales bacterium | reverse complement strand
TATCGCTAAAAAGCTGAATTGTAATGTCACAGGTAAGGAGGAAAAATGCACCGAATAACAAATTTGCTATAAGTAGAAGCATGTGATTCTGAGTCTTAAATAACATTCTTGTAAGATTGGGTACAGCCAGTCCAACAAAAGCAATCGGTCCACAAAAAGCAGTTATTAGCCCCGTAAATAATGCGGTTATAAAAACGATGAGAATTCTGATTTTTTTAATGTCATATCCCATTAGACGACATTCTTCCTCGCCAAGAACTAAAATATTTAATGGCTTGATGATAAAAATAGTAAGAAAACAAGTTATTATGAACACTGAGAAAATCATAGGGATTTGCTCTACAGTAACGTTGTTTAGGGAACCCATAGACCACAATGCAAAAGATTTTAAAGCTTCAGCCTGTGATCCTGCCTCAAGAATCGTTATGATCGCAGAAACAAAACTCCCGAGCATCACCCCAAAAAGAAGTAAACCTATTTGATTTCTGAGAAAAGATGCTGTAAATAATATAAATAACCCAAATACAAATGCCCCAAGAAGAGCAGAGCCAATTAAACCAAGCTCAGAATTAAAAAAACCGACCCCCGAAAGAACACCTAATGCTACCATTAAACTTGAACCTGAATTGATTCCTAAAACATAAGGCCCGGCCAAAGGATTTTGAAACAAGGTTTGCATAAGCATGCCTGCTACTGAGAGCCCTGCACCTGAAATAATCGCCATCATAATTCTTGGCAATCGTATTTCACGAATAATTACTTGGTTTAAATCTTGACTAGAATAGTCTAACAATGCAGGATATAGGTCGCTAAATTCTGTAGGAATATCTCCCGACAGTAAACCGAAGAACGAAAGCACTAAAATACCTGCCAAAACAGCAAGCAAAAGAACAGCATGTGACCTTACCCCTATCATTGAACCCTTTTATAAAAAAATAAATTATTCGATTCCATCTGAATTCCTTTTTTGAGTTCTGCATAATCAGACAAGATTAAATCTGGACGACATGCAGAAAGCTCCCAATATTTATTGGTGTCATGAGAATAACAAAATACAGAACTTAGCTTTAACGGTTTCAATAACCTTGATTTGGGATGAGTTTTGAGTATTTGAGTTTTATTTTTAAACCCAGGGTTTAACCACAAATCGACATTGTCAGTAATTCCTAGGATTTTTTCAAAGGACAATGATAGACTTCCAGTACCTTTTTCATTAGAAAATACATACAAAAGACCTGCATCATCAAAAAGCTGAGCATGATAACTTTCTCCTGCAGGAGCGTACCAAAAATCTCCAGTCATATTTCCAGATAAGGTTTGAATTGCTTTATTCCCTTGAACCTTATCCTTGATGTTATCATAATTTGTGCAGATTTGATTGAATTTATTCTTGGCCTCCTCAGCATGTCCCGTAATATATCCAAACAGTAAGATCCACTCTGCCCGACCTAAAGGATGGACTTCTCTCCAATCATAATTGGGAATTGTTTTTATGCCTATTTTATGTAATAAATTCTGTTTTGGAAACTCATTAGAAAAACCACTATAAATAACCACCTCCGCACCTGAGCTGATTATTTTTTCAGCAGAAATCAATTGCTCTTCACCAAGTTCTATTGCACCTTTGTTTTTGAGTTTTGTATTGAACACATATTTAAGATCTGCAACAGCGACAATGCGATCAATTAAATTTAACTCTCCAAGCATACCAATATGCGTACTTGATAACACAGCGATTCTTTGAATGGGGTGCTCTACATCAAAATTTTGCGATTTGCTCTTAGATGATTTGAAATTAGGAAGCTTCAGTTTGACTATTTGAGATGGATCATCCGGATTAGTTATTTCAATACGAACCAAATCTTTTGTTTCTGAAATCCGGAGCCATTTACTGTATTTACATAAGTTCTCTGAGTCTTTAATTTGACTATCATCGGGTTTTGTTCCGCAAGAAAGAAGAAGAAAGAAAATCCCGAAGAGAATGAGCTTCATTTAGTATTTTTCATTTTCATTTGGGAAATCTCCACTTCGCACATCTTGAATATAAGCTTGAAATGAATTAAGCATTTGCTCATGAAGGTTATTGTATTTCCTCAAAAATCTAGGATTGAATTCATTATTAATTCCCAACATATCATGAACGACCAGAACCTGACCGTCGACCCCACCTCCTGCTCCTATTCCGATAACAGGTATGGTTAACATGGTTGCTACCTTTTTAGCCAATTCTGCAGGTATCTTTTCAAGAACGATAGCAAAACAACCCGCTTCTTCTAATGCTCTGGCATCAGCAATAAGACGATTGGCTTCTTCTTCTTCTTTGGCTCGAACAACATATGTTCCAAATTTATATATAGATTGAGGTGTCAATCCCAGATGCCCCATAACCGGTATTCCAGCCGTTAATATGCGTTGTGTTGATTCGAGAATCTCTTGCCCTCCTTCCATTTTAATGGCGTGTCCACCGGATTCTTTCATGATTTTAATGGCACTTGACAATGCCTCTAAAGAATTTCCCTGGTAAGAACCAAACGGCATATCAACGACAACCAAAGATCGATTTACAGCTCTTACAACTGAAGATGCATGATAGATCATTTGGTCCAAAGTTATTGGTAATGTGGTTTCGTGTCCTGCCATTACATTTGATGCCGAATCTCCCACTAATATCACATCAATTCCTGCCTCATCAATAATTCGAGCCATCGAAAAATCATACCCTGTAAGCATAGAGATCTTCTCCCCATCACTTTTCATCTCTTGAAGTGTATGCGTCGTTACTTTTTTAACATTTTTATGTACTGACATTGTATATGTTTTTTTAATATCTAGTTTAGGTAATCACCTACATTTTTTTCTATTCTTTTATTAATATCACTGGTATCGGACTTTATGAAATCCAGGCCTGTAATCTTTTCATAAAGCTCAATATAACGCTCTGAAATTATTTGAACAAATGAATCAGGCATATTTGGCATTTCCTGTCCATCAAGACCTTGAAAACCATTTTCAATCAACCATTGTCGAACAAATTCTTTCGAGAGTTGGCGTTGAACAAGTCCTTTATCTTGCCTGTCCTGATAACCATCAATATAAAAGTATCTTGAGGAGTCTGGTGTATGAATTTCGTCAATCAAAATTACTTTTCCGTCCAACAAGCCAAATTCATACTTGGTATCTACCAAAATTAAGCCTCTTTCCGCTGCCATTTCAGTACCCCTTTCAAATAGTCTTCGTGTAATGTCTTCTAATTGCAAGTATATATCTTCAGGAACTATGCCTTGAGAAAGAATGTCCTCTCTGGAAATATCTTCATCATGCCCCTCATCGGCCTTGGTCGCAGGTGTTATTATGGGTTCCGGGAATTTATCATTCTCTTTCATTCCTTCGGGCATTACAACCCCACACAATATTCGCTTCCCCTTTTGATACTCCCTTGCAGAGTGTCCTGCGAGATACCCTCGAATCACCATTTCTACCCTAATAGGTTCACAAGCATATCCAACGGCCACGTTTGGGTCTGGTGTATCTATCAACCAATTTGGTACGATATCTGAAGTCGCTTTCAAAAACATGGTCGCTACCTGATTCAGCACCTGACCTTTATAGGGTATACCCTTGGGCAATATATGATCAAAGGCAGAAATTCGATCTGAAGCCACCATAACCAATAGATGATTATCCAAATGATGAACATCACGAACCTTACCATGATAAACTGATTTTTGTCCTGGGAAAATAATATTTGATGTTGTTAATGCATTCATGAGCTATGGTATGTAATTATTTGTCTTCATTATTATCAAATGCAGAAATGATTTTTTTCACGAGTTTATTCCTTATGACATCATTCTGTCCAAGTCGGATAATTCCAATATCATTAATGTCCTTTAAGGAATCTAAGGCTGAAGCCAATCCGGATTTTTGCCTACTTGGTAAATCAACTTGAGTCATATCTCCGGTAATTATAAATTTTGCAGTTACACCCATTCTGGTCAAAAACATTTTCATTTGCATCTTGGTGGTATTCTGTGCTTCATCTAAAATCACAAAAGCCTTATCTAAAGTTCGACCTCTCATAAATGCCAATGGGGCAATTTCAATTACGCCATATTGAATCATTTCAGAAAGCTTTTCAGGAGGAATCATTTCTCTTAAGGCATCATATAAAGGCATTAGATACGGATCAAGTTTGTCTTTTAAATCACCTGGTAAGAATCCTAGGTTTTCACCTGCCTCAACTGCTGGCCGGGTTAACACAATGCGTTTTATTTGTTTTTCTTTTAATGCTCTTACAGCTAATGCAACAGCGGTATAGGTCTTGCCTGTTCCTGCAGGACCAACAGCGAAAACCATATCATGATTCGAAATGGCCTTTACCATTTTTTTTTGATTAACTGTTCTCGCCCTTATTTTTGTTCCACCATTACCAAATAAAATAACATCTGAAGCCTTTTCTGTATTAACAAGACTCTCCCCCTCATCAAGCATCAAATTGTCTATGTTGTTTTCTGATAAAGAATCGTATTTATTCAAATGCTTCAAAAGCAAATCTATTTTTTTTTCGAACAAGTCAATTACCTCATCTTCTCCCGTGATTGAGAGTGTATTTCCCCGCGATGTGATTTTTAATTTTGGATAGAAAGATTTAATATATTTCAAATTAGAGTTATTCACTCCAAAAAAATCAACCGGATTGGTATGTTTAATAAGAATTTTTCGTGGACCCGTCATTCATTTAATTTAATTGATAGTAAGGCTCTAATTATTGTAAATCATTACTTTTGGTAAAATTATAAATGAATTCGGAATCCTAATGCAAATCATCACATTAATATCTGATACAGGAAGCCAGGATTATTATGTCGCTTCCATTAAAGGAGCTTTGTTCAAGATTAATCCAGAATTCAAAATAATAGACATTTCTCACTCCATAGAAGCATTTGATGTAGCAAATGCTGCTTTTCAACTTCGATGCTGCTATCAAGATTTTCCTGATGGGACAATTCATCTCATTGGCGTCGATAGTGAGCCAATGATTGTTCCCCCAGCTTTTTCAGATGATCGAAAGTTCATTGCAAGCTATCCGACAATAATGAAATTTAAAAATCAATATTTCATTTCTAATGATAACGGTTTTTTTGGAGCTTTCTTAGATGAAAACAAACCTCAAGAGCTTTGGAGATACAATATTAATTCCGATAACATTGAGGAAATTAAATTCCCAATGAAAAACTGCTTTGTTAAAATTGCGGAAAAAATACAAAATGGGGATGACATTAAAACTTTTGCGGATGCCGTTCAATCTTACAAGAAAGCATTCATACCAAAGGCCCTGATTGAAGAATTTATTATTAGAGGGGTTGTCATTCATGTAGATTCATTTGGAAACCTCATTACAAATATCACGAGGCAAGACTTTGAACGTTACCCTGAGGATGCACCATTTACCATCAGATTTCACAATGATTATTTCATTGATGTCATTTCCGAAACTTATAACCAAGTTCAAGCAGGTGAAAAAGTAGCGATTTTCAATGAAAATGACTTTCTTGAAATAGCCGTGAATAGAGGTGCAACTACAACAACTGGCGGAGCCGACAAGTTGTTTGGGGTGAAAACGAGAGATTTGGTGAAAATTGAATTTAACCCAAAAGGCTCACTTAAAACATTGTTTTAATGCTCATTAGAATTGTTAAACTAACTTTCAAAGAAGATTCACTAGATATTTTCTTCAATGAATTTAACAAAAACAGAAGTAAGATTGTGAACTTTCCTGGATGTCAAGGAATGAAGTTACTCCAGGATACAAAAGATAAAAACATCATCATGACCTATAGTCATTGGGATGATGAGTCGGCTCTTAATAATTACAGGTCATCTCAAGTATTTTCTAACCTATGGAACAACATTAAAATTCATTTTAGCGACCGCCCTGAAGCATGGAGTCATGATATTTATTTCGATGGATTTGACACAATAGAAAAGTCATTAAAATAACTTTGAGAAATCAACAATTGAAACTTGATAATTTTATTTCCAGCTTCATTGTAAAAATGCTATTTTTGAGAACTGATAACAATATATGCGCGCCCTTTATTTAAAAGAATTAAGTAGTTTTTTAAGCTCGACAATCGGGTACGTGTTTATCTTGATATTTTTAATCTCATCCGGATTATTTCACTGGATTCTTTCATACAACACGAATTTACTCGAAGGTTCAGAGGCAGATATGGTTCCATTTTTTAATCTTGCACCCATCATTTTTCTAATTCTCATCCCCGCAATTACGATGAAATCATTTGCAGAAGAAAAAAGAACGGGTACAATTGAGCTATTATTTACTCGACCTATTTCTGACTTGGGGATTTTAATGGCCAAATATTTAGCAGGAGTTACTTTACTTGTTATTGCTATAGCACCGACAATAACTTATTACATTTCGATGTATTTCTTGGGTAAGCCAATAGGAATTATTGATGGGGGCGCAACACTTACCTCGTATATCGGTCTCATTCTTTTGGGTAGTGTTTTTGTAGCCATTGGCATCTTTGCTTCGACAATTACAAGCAGTCAAATCATTGCTTTTATTGTAGCCATGTTTTTATGCTGGTTTCTTTTTGATGGATTAAATCTTTTAGGCGATTTTGGACAGCTTGGTGATCTGGATTATATCGTTAAATATTTTAGTCTAGCTTTTCATTATGATTCTATTACAAAAGGTGTCATTGTGAGTGAAGACATTATTTACTTTCTTTCGGTGATTTTGTTGTTTTTAAGCTTGGCTACAACCGTAATTAAAACCTTGAAAAGATGAAGTCTGTTTTTTCAAAATTCAATGTTTATCGCTGGCTGATCTTAGGCTTAATACTTGTATTTATTGTACTTATCAATGTCATTGGACATTACACTTCCTTTCGTTTTGACATGACAGAAGACCAGCGTTACTCTCTCTCGCCTGGTACTGAAAAATTTCTTAATAAAGTTAAAAAGTTTGACAATCGAATTAGCATAAAAATATACCTAGACGGTGAACTTCCATCTGAATTAAGGTCATTTAAAAATGGTTTAGAGGAGAAATTAAAAGACTTTAAAAACACTGTTGGTGATCGCATAGAATACACCTTTATTAATCCCAATACTGGTTCTGAAAAAGACAAAGAAATTCTTTTTGATAAGCTATACAATAAGGGCAAAGGAGTTTTGCCGATGGAGGTCAAGTACACAAAAAATGCCAAAGAGACCAAGATGATGCTTTGGCCTGGGGCCGTTCTTTCTTTTGCAAAAAATGGAATGCCCGTAGAAACTGTGGTTCAACTCTTACCAGGGACCTCTCCTGACAGACCTTTCTTGCTGAATCAAATGCCAGATGTAGTCGAAAATGGTCTTAATAATTTGGAGTACAATCTTGTCTCTGCCTTGAGAAGGCTTACCACTATTGAAAGAAAAAAAATTGCATTTTTACAGGGACATGGGGAGTTAAATGATTACGAAACCAGAATTGCCAAATCGTTAATTGCGCCTTATTATTTCATCGAAAATGTCACTATAGATGGTTATATCAAAGCTCTAGATGATTACGACGCCATAATCATTGCTGATCCTAAAACGCCTTTTTCTGAAGCTGATCTTTTCACCATTGATCAGTTTGTAATGAAGGGTGGTGATTTAATGTGTTTTATGAATACACTTGAAATCAATAAAGACACCTTATTCGCACAAGGTTATACCCATTCTAGCAGAAAAAACTTAAGGCTTGAGCATATGCTTTTTGATTATGGATTCAAAATTAATGACAACCTTATCATGGATGTCAATTCTATTCCTAAGTATGACATTCGGTTTAAAGAATCAAGATTGAAATGGTACTATCAAATGCTTTCCACTAATACCTCTCATCCAATTGCTAAGAATATTGAACCTGTCGCAATGGAATTTGTAAATCAAATAGAATTCACTAACAAAAATGTAAAACCAATACTTACAAGTTCCACAAATTCCAATCATTCCGGGCTAGCACCAATTGTTGAATTGAACATGTCTTTTAACTTTGATGAAAATAACCCTAAGCTTAATAGTAATATAAAAAATAAAGACAACGAGCTTTGCATCGCAGCATTAGCAGAAGGGAAATTCAATTCTTATTCTTACAATCGAGTATCCATAAAAGATACAACAAATCCCAATGCTCAAAAACTTAAGAGCAGTAAAAACCCATCCAAAATATTTGTTAGTGGAAATGGCGAATTCATGAAAAATAGCTACCGATTAACGCAAACTAGAAACGGGCCCAAACCCGACTTTAAGGGTTTTAACGAATTAAAAATGAACTCAGACGACGTTTCTTTAAATGTAAATCGCATGATTGGAAATCAAGATTTCTTCCTCAACATTGTCGATTACATGATGGGGAATAAATACATGCTTGAAATCCGCAGTAAACAGATTGATGTTCGAGAAATAGATAAAGAAAAAGTGAGTAAACACGCTAATTATTACAAGTTAATTAATCTAGTCATACCTATATCAATTATACTGATAACGGGAATCGTTATTGGTGTAATCAGACGAATTAGATTTACCAAATAATAGCTTAATGAAATTAAAACAAGTTTTTATACTCTTATTTAGCTTGCTATCCGTAGTTGGACTGGCATGGTATACCTACTATATCATTAACGATCAAAAAAACCCAGCTGGAGAGCTTATTGACTTTGCCGTCGCCGACACTAGTGCGATCACTATGATTAGAATTACGGAGCCTAATTCTGTATCTATAGAGCTGAAAAGAAGTAATAAAGTATGGACTGATGCTAATGGTACTTGTATTACGCAAGGAATGGTTCATAATATTTTGGATGTAGCGAAAAACATAGAATTCAAAGGCTATTTACCTAAAAAATCACATCAGACCTACAAAAACCTCATGTCTACGTCTCATACCAAAGTAGAGTATTATGTGAATAACAAATGGTACAAGACATGGTATATTGGCCCCCCTTCGCCTGATCATTATGGCCAAATCATGCTGCTTGACTCAAAAGAATTTGGGAAAAGTGCAGATCCCGTAATGATGGAGATAAAAGGTGTCAACGGAATCATTGAACCTAATTTCTTTGCAGACCATCGCCAATGGATGTGTACCAATATATTTGCAGTTCCAATGGAGAAATTACTTGAGGTAAAAATCATCAATCACGATGACAGTACCAGGTCATTCAAAATAAAAAAGAATGGCTCCTCTTTTAATGTAAGTCAGTTCAATCAAAAGCTTGCTTATGTGGATACAGCAAATATGTACAGATACATACACAATTATAAAAAAATCCACTATGATGGTGCGAATTACGAACTAACGAAAGCTCAATGCGACTCTTTAAAAAAGACACAACCATTCGCTGAATTGATTTTAAAAGAAGGTAATGATATAAAACAAAAGACTACACGCCTAAAAATGTTCCGAATTCAATCAGAAGACACCCAAAGAAATGAATTCGGTGAACTCGTAAATATGGACATGAATAAATTTTGGTGTGAACTAGCCGATGGGTCATTGGTCAAGTGTCAATATCATGTTTTCAACCCATTACTTTTCGGCTATGTTTACTTTCCAGCACTAGTCAAAACAAATAACCTACGTATAAACACGTAGTCTGTTTTCAGAATATACGTAGACGGGTGCAAGTATTAAACCTTATATGTTCATATATTATTTGTTTGATCTGATTCTTAATCCAATTATTCAATTATTTTTGAGGCATAGTTAATAGTCTAGCAATCCTGTAGTGGATATAATACATCAATAAGCGATTAGAAAAAACAAATTCTCTTCTTATTTCCACAAGGATTTTTATCTTAAAGGGGCTCGTCCGAGCCCCTTTTTGAGTTTCTAACAGTTAAATAAAAAACACCTATGCTTCATTCAGATTTGTATTTTGTATTTTTGAAATTATGTTGAGAATATTATTTTTTTGTACCTTTTTTCTTAATTGCTTTACATCAAACGCGCAATTAATCAATGATTCAAAAAACCAGTCAAGATTTTCATTCAACCAACAAAATGCGCTATCTTTTGGGGTAGATTACCACAGTAGTTTTCGAGAGCTTTCATCAAACACAACATTTTTATCCACTCCACTAGGAGAAAGAGAATATGAGATACCAAGATGGATGACTGGATATTCTTTGCGCATTGAAATACCCGTATTTCGAATATTCAAAATAAACGGCGGTTTGTCTTTTCAACAAAATGGAGAATCGTACAATTGGAATTCGCCTACAACTGACAGCACATTCTCCTATCAAACATCTTTTAAATATATTGGTATGCCCGTTCAACTTTCAATTGAATACGGTAGTAAAATCTCCATATTTGGTGCAATTGGAGTTTCTCCAGCCATATTTAATTCTTACCTGCAAAAATCTCAATGGACAAATGATGTCGGCTCTAGTAATACTGATGAAATCAGTATTCAAGACAATTGTAACTCGTTTATTATTTCATTTCAGGGTAATATTGGGGCTCATTATCACATGAACGATCATTTGGGGGTGCAACTCAGTGCATTATATAGAAAGCAATTAAATAACACCTATAAAGAATTTGAAGATTATATTCATAAATCATTTGCTATTGGGTTCAATCTTGCCATTAGCTATCAATTTTAATCATGCACATTAAAGATATCATTGAATTTATTGAAAACAAATTTCCCCTTGATTTACAAGAGAGCTACGACAACTGTGGACTAACCTATGGTCATCTTCATAATAAATTGAAAGGTGTTCTTGTTTGTCTAGATGTTACTGATAAAATTGTTGAAGAAGCTATTGAAAAAAAATGCAATCTTATTGTTTCTCACCATCCCGTAATTTTTCAAGGATTAAAAAAAATCAATCTTAAATCCATGAACAGCCGTGTTTTGGAAAAATGCATTAAAAACGACATCGCCTTATATGCACTTCACACCAATTTGGACAACCACTGCGACGGGGTAAATAAAGAATTAATGAACAGAATCGGCATTGAAAGTCCTGAAATATTATTACCAAAATCCAATACGCTTTCAAAATTGGTTGTTTATGTGCCCTCTGAGCATATTGACGCCTTGGACAAGGCCCTATTCACTAAGGGCGCTGGAGGGATTGGCGATTATACAGAGTGTAGCTTCAGAACAAAAGGAGAGGGGACTTTTAAGGCAAACGAACAAGCCAAACCTGTTATTGGGAAGAAAGGAAAAAGAGCATTCGTTAACGAAATCCGAGCTGAGTACCTTGTAAGAAACACAGATCTTCGCGAAATTGTGAATGCCATGCATATCGTTCATCCATATGAGCAAGTTGCATATGACATTATTGCTATCGAAAATAATAATAAAGAATTTGGTTCAGGGATGATCGGCGAATTGCCAAAAGAAATGACTGAAATTGAATTTTTAAATCAACTAAAATTAAATTTTAATCTCAAGACAATTCGTCATACTTCTTTTAGAGAAAAAAAGATTTCGAAAGTAGCAGTTTGTGGAGGTTCTGGATCTTTTTTATTAGAACATGCAAAACGAATAAAAGCGGATGTTTTTATCACCTCAGACTTCAAATACCATGAGTTTTTTGATGCTGAAAATGAAATTTTAATTCTAGATATTGGTCATTGGGAAAGTGAACAATTCACTACAAATCTAATTGGTAGAATTCTTAATGAAAATTTTAGTAACTTTGGCCTCCATTTAACAGAGGTAAATACAAATCCTGTAAATTATTTTTAAAATATGTCAGCTACTTCAACAAAAGAAACTAAAGCGAGTAAAAAAACAACGACTGCCAAAAAAAGCACTTCAACTGCGAAGAAGAAAGTAAGTGCAACAAAAGACAGTTCAATTGAAGAAAAACTTGATGGATTATTCAACCTTCAGAAAATTGATTCTGAAATTGATCGAATCCGAATCATAAGGGGAGAATTACCTATTGAGGTAGAAGATCTTGAAGACGAAATAGTTGGTCTTGAAACCAGAACAGGTAAGATTCAAACAGAGATAGATGAAATTGATCAAGACATCAGTAACAGAAAAATTGGATCTAAAGAGTCTGACGCAGCAATTTTAAAGTATAAAGAGCGTCAAAACAACGTACGAAATAATCGTGAATTCGAATCATTGTCTAAAGAAATTGAATTCCAAGAATTAGAAATCAAATTGAATGAAAAGAGGACTAAGGAAGGGAAAATTAAAATCGATAATAAAAAAGAGATTTTAGCCGAGGCTACAGATAGATTAAATCTTAAAAAAGCAGATTTAACAACCAAAAAAGCAGAACTAGATTCTATCATTAGTGCGACTCAAAAAGACGAAAATAAATTATTAAAAGCTTCAAAAGAAGCAAAGAAAAATATTGAAGAGCGTTTGGTTCTCGCCTATAACCGATTAAGAGACAACTCTAAAAATGGTTTGGCTGTAGTTGAATTGATTTATGGCAACAAGAGAAACACTGGGCATAGAGATGCTTCATGTGGAGGTTGCTTTAATAAAATTCCACCTCAACGTGAATTAGACATTGTCACAAAGAAAAAGATCATTATTTGTGAGCATTGCGGAAAAATATTAATTCCTTCTCAAGAAGAATTGGAAGATTAAAAAAGAAAGCGCGAAAGCGCTTTTTTTTATTAATTCAATTTATAATCAATATTCATACTGCCCAACTTTTTAAATAGCTCATCAGTGGGGCTTATCAATACTGACCTTGAAGAAAGATTGACATGGATTTGGTCTAAGTTATCATAAATCATAAAATTAACCCGACATTTTCCTTTATTCTCTGTTTTCAACAATACCTCCTGTAGTTCGGAAATCAATTGATCATTAACTGACTTAAACGATACCTTAAGATCAAGGCTTTTTGCTTTGCTCTCTCGCAAACCCTGAAGTAACTGCATGGCATGAACATTAAACTCTAAACCCTTCCCCCATTTATGATCTTCAATGCGGCCCTTTATGATTACAAAGGTACCTGGCTCCATGAAATGCTTGAATTTCAAATATTTCTCGTTGAATATGTTTAGTTTATAGGTGTCGTTGTAATCCTCAATAGTTAAGGTTCCAAACCCATCTCCCCTTCGAGTCATTCTATGCTCACCCTCTGTCACCACAGCAGCAATCATTAAATCCTTTCCTTTATTTTTCTCCATTTCGTTGAGAGAACGAACTTCTCCTCTACAAAAAGAATCAATTTCAATACGGAAATCATCTAAAGGGTGACCTGAAAGATACACTCCCAGTACTTCTTTTTCTTTATTCAAACGATATACACTCGACCAAGCTTCTGAATATGGTATTTCCAAATCGGGTAAATGGACGGCCGAATCTTCACCAAATAAATCTCCCTGCCCGCCTTCCATATTTGCCTGGTAATCCTTTCCGGATTTAATAACCTTCTCGAAAAATGGACTTCCCTCTCCTCCATCCGCAAAATATTGACTTCTCTGCACTGTTGGGTCCAATGAATCAAACCCACCAGCATATGCCAAGCTTTTAAAAACGGTATTGCTACACAATCTCAAGTTTACTCTTTTTGCAAAATCAAAAATCGAAATAAAGCTGTCAGATTCTCTTGTTTCAACAATTTCTTCAATTGGCGAGCTACCCAAGCCTTTCACAGCGCCTAGTCCAAATCGAATAGCGCCCTCCTTATTAATGGTAAATGTATAATTGGATTCATTTACATCAGGACCTAAAACAGGAATCCCCATACGCCTACTCTCTTCCATGAAAAATGACACCTTTTTAATATCATTCATGTTATTGCTTAAAACTGAAGCCATATATTCTCCAGGGTAGTTTGCTTTTAGGTAAGCCGTTTGATATGCAATCCAAGCGTAACATGTAGAGTGAGATTTATTAAATGCATAGGAAGCAAACTTTTCCCAATCTTTCCATATCTTCTCAAGTTTGTCCGCTTTATGTCCCTTTTTCTTTGCTCTCTCATCAAAGGTGGGTTTCATTTTATCAAGGACTTTTCTGTCCTTTTTACCCATAGCTTTACGCAAGGTGTCGGCTTCACCTTTGGAAAAATCAGCAATCTTTTGCGAGAGTAACATCACTTGCTCCTGATAAACCGTAATTCCGTAGGTCTCTTTCAAATATTCTTCACAATCATCTAGATCATAAACTATTTTCTCTTCACCATGCTTTCTTTTCACAAAGGAAGGAATATAATCCATTGGTCCAGGACGATACAATGCATTCATGGCAATGAGATCAGGGAATTCTGTTGGCTTCAATTCTTTAAGATACTTTTGCATACCTGTTGACTCATACTGAAATATCCCGACAGTTTCTCCTTTTTGAAATAGCTCATAAGTAAGCTTATCATCTAAAGGAAACTCTTCAGGGTTTAATTTTATGCCTTTGGTCTGTTCAATATATTTAACGGCATCCTTAATTAAAGTCAATGTTTTTAACCCAAGAAAGTCCATCTTTAAAAGCCCAGCATTTTCAGCAACAGAGTTGTCATATTGCGTGCACACCAGGTCAGAACCTTTAGCAGTAGCCACAGGAACAAATTCAGTTAGATCATCTGGTGTGATAATTACCCCACAAGCATGAATACCCACATTACGAACTGAACCCTCAATTTCCTTAGCCTTCTGAAGAACTTTTGCCGATAAATCATTTCCGTTGTAGATCTTTCTTAACTCACGAGCTTGTTTAATTTCTTCCTGATTTTTTAATTTGTCAATCAAAAGCCCCTCATCTAAATCAAAAAGTTTGTTTAGAGAAATATCCGGTATGAGCTTGGCCATACGATCGGCTTCAAACAATGGTAAATTCATAACCCTTGCCGTATCTCTTACGGAAGATTTTGCTGCCATGGTGCCATATGTAATGATTTGTGCTACTTGATTTGAACCATATTTATCAATAACATATGCAATCACTTTACTCCTTCCCTCGTCATCAAAATCAATATCAATATCCGGCATAGATATTCTATCAGGATTTAAAAAACGCTCAAAAAGAAGATCATATTTAATGGGGTCAATATTTGTAATTCCTGTACAGTATGCTACCACTGACCCCGCAGCAGAACCTCTACCTGGACCTACGGAAACATCCATTTCTCTGGCTGCTGAACAAAAATCCTGAACAATTAAAAAATAACCAGGGTAACCCGTATTCCTGATCGTATCCAATTCGAAGTCAATTCGCTCCTTGAGCTCATCATTAATCTCCTTATAACGCTTTTGAGCTCCTTCATAAACCAAATGACGCAAATAGGCATTCTCTCCTCTTTTTCCCCCATCCTCTTTGTCTTTTGTATCTATAAATTTCTTAGGAATATCAAATTCAGGTAAAAGAACATCTCGTTCAAGATGATAAGTGGCGCACTTTTCAACTATTTCTTTCGTATTGAGAAGAGCTTGCGGAACATCCTTAAAAAGAGCCACCATTTCCTCTGAGGATTTAAAATAATACTCATCGTTTTCAAGGCCAAAACGAAAACCACGACCTCGCCCTATCTCCGTTTCTACCAATTGATTTTCTTTTACACATAGTAAAACATCATGTGCTGAAGCATCTTTTTTGTTTAAATAAAATGAATTATTTGCCGCTACCAATTTCACCTTATGTTTTCTAGCCAATTCAATAAGAGAGGTATTCAAACGGTCCTCAACTTCTATTCCCAATCGGTTTAATTCAATATAAAAATCAGCGCCAAAATGCTCTTTCCACCACAACAATGAATTTTCAGCCTGAGGCTCACCAACATTTAAAATCAAATTTGGAATTTCACCATATACTCCTCCGCTTAATACAATTAAGTCGGATTTATATTGCAATAGAATTTCTTTATCAATACGGGGAACGTAATACATCCCTGATGTATAAGCATATGATGCCAATTTTATGAGGTTCTGATACCCCGTTTTATTTTTTGCCAACAAAACGACTTTACTCCCATTGTCTTTTTGAGAATGGTTCTTCATGTCAACACAAACATTGAATTCACAACCTATTATGGGTAATATCTCTTTTTTGGAATACGGCTCATTCTCCCTTTCGGCGTTATCACGCTCGGCTCTGATTTTTTGATTGTATTTATTTGCAGCTGACTCAAAATGAAATGCTGCCATCATATTACCAGTGTCTGTTAAAGCTACTGCATGCATATCTAATTCTCCACATTTCTCAATTAAATTTGAGATTTGAGTAGTGGATTGTAAAATTGAATATTGAGAATGATTATGAAGATGCGTAAAAGTGAAGTCCTCTAATTCTTTAATTTGATCTTCGCTTATTTCTATTTCGAGACCTGTATCCGTTTGATCCTTGAGTTGCCTACGGATTTTTTCACTTTCTTTCTTTAAGTTTATATGCTTTAAACCAATAGGAACAAAAGGACTTGGGTTTGTTTTTTTAAAATCAGAAATATACCGGTCTTCCTTATTAAGTTCTTGGTTATTGAACATGCCAAACCGAATGAGCTCAAGAAAACATCTTGTTGTAGCCTCAACATCCGCAGTTGCATTATGCGCTTCACCAAATGATTCGCCAAATAATTTTAAATGTAATTCTGACAGAGATGGAAGTTTGAATTTACCCCCCTTTCCTCCTTTAATTTGGCATAGCGTTGCCGTCTTTTCTGTACAAGTATTTAATACAGGGATTTCTGTCCAATCTGTATTTTTTTGATTCCGAAAAAATTCACAACCCAACACATTGACATCAAAATTCACATTATGACCAACAATGAAATCTGCTTTTTTTACAGCTACTGAAAAAGCATCTATAACCTCTAATAATTTGTGTCCCTTCTGGATAGCCAATTCGGTTGAAATACCATGTATTGACTCTGAGCCATAAGGAATATTAAAACCCTCAGGCTCAATTAAAAAATCTTGATGCTCAACCAACTTGCCCTCTTCATCATGCAGCTGCCAAGCGAGTTGAATGACCCTTGGCCAATTTTCAACATCACTTATCGGTGCTTTAAAATTGCGCGGCAGTCCAGTAGTTTCCGTATCAAATATGAGGTACATCTGTGAGAATTATTTTGAATAAAGATAAATAAATCAATGCTGTAGAATCAAAGTGTTGAAAAGTATTTTTTTGTACTTTGAGCTGTGAATCAATCAAGCGGAATTAAATGAAAAAATACATCCTAGCAATTGACGCAGGAACCACAAGCTCTAGAGCTATTATCTTTGATAAAAATGGACAAGAAATAGCAATAGCACAACACGAATTTGAGCAACACTTTCCCAAAGAAGGCTGGGTTGAGCACGATCCTCTTGAAATATGGAGCTCCCAAAAACAGGCCATTGAAGATGTTCTATCAAAAAACGATATCCAGGCAAGTGAAATAGATTCAATAGGGATTACCAACCAACGGGAGACTACCGTTATTTGGAACAAAAAAACAGGGATTCCGATATATAATGCCATTGTTTGGCAAGACAGAAGAACTGCTGATATTTGCAGTGATTTAGACCAGAAAGGACATGCCCAAACGATTCAAAATAAAACAGGCCTTGTTTTAGATGCCTATTTTTCTGGAACTAAAATTCAATGGATTCTTAATCAAAATATTGAAACCAGAAAAAAAGCTGAAGCTGGTGAATTGCTTTTTGGCACGATAGATACCTGGCTTATTTGGAAGCTTTCAAATGGGCGATATCATGTGACAGACCCGAGTAATGCAAGTAGAACAATGCTTTACAATATTCATGCACTGGATTGGGATAACGAGCTTCTCGAACTTATAAACGTTCCAAAAAAAATCTTGCCGAATGTAATACCATCTTCTGAAAAAATAGGTGTTGTCCAATTAGAAAGTTGGGATGATAAAATCATGATTTCAGGAATAGCCGGCGATCAGCAAGCCGCACTCTTTGGTCAGCTTTGCTTTGACCCGGGTGAAGTTAAAAACACTTACGGAACAGGTTGTTTTTGTGTAATGAACACGGGAAATAGTCCTGTTCAATCAAAAAACAAAATGCTTACCACTATCGCTTGGCAAATTAATAGCGAAACCACCTATGCACTTGAGGGCAGTGTGTTTATCGGCGGAGCCCTGATTCAATGGCTAAGAGATGGTTTAAATTTAATTTCATCTGCGGAAGAAATTGAAGACTTGGCTAAAAGTGTAGAAAGTAACGGTGGCGTTACTTTTATTTCCGCGTTAACAGGATTAGGCGCACCTTATTGGGACCCAAATGCGTTTGGAGCCATTATGGGAATTACAAGAGGGACTCAAAAAGGCCATTTGGCTAGAGCAGCACTTGAAGCGATAGCAATGAGGTCACGAGAGATTATTATTGAAATGCAAAAGGATGCCGGAATTCAATATCAAGGTCTTAAAGTAGACGGAGGAGCCTGTAAGAACAATTTATTAATGCAAATTCAAGCTGACTTATTGAATACAAACGTGATTCGACCAAAAACAACAGAGACAACAGCGTTGGGAGTTGCCTTTTTAGCAGGACTTGCAAGTGGGTTTTGGAAAAGCCGAAAAGAAATAGAATCCCTATGGGAAAAGGATAGAGAATTTGTTCCGAATCAAAATATTCAATCCAAAAAAACCATTTCACTCTGGCAAGAACGTATTTCGAAAATAATAACAAATGAATCGTGATGTAAACATCAAGAAAATCGCGACTGAAAAACAGTGGGATCTTATTGTAATTGGCGGTGGTGCAAGTGGTCTTGGCGTTGCCCTTGACGCCTGTAGTAGGAATCTAAAGGTTCTTCTTATAGAAGAGTTTGATTTTGGAAAAGGAACTTCTTCAAGAAGCACCAAACTTGTACATGGTGGAGTAAGGTACTTGAAAAATGGAGAATTATCATTGGTGATTGAAGCCCTAAAAGAAAGAGGAATCATGTTAAATAACGCACCTCACCTGGTTCGAAACATGAGCTTTATCATACCTACATACGACTGGTGGGATACTCCTTTTTATGGCATTGGATTAAAGGTATATGATTTAATGGCAGGTAAATTAGGTCTTGGCCCCTCACAATTCTTAAGTAAAAAAGAGACCATTGAAAAAATACCAAATGTAAATCAGGATGAATTGAATGGCGGAATCATTTATCACGATGGCCAATTTGATGACGCACGTATGGCTATCAGTTTGGCTCATACCATTGAAAAAAATAGTGGCACTGTCATTAACTACTTAAAATGGGATTCATTTATTTATGAAAAAAACATGGTTTCTGGGATTAAAGTCACAGATCAAATCACTCAAGCATCTTATGCGCTTAAGGCAAAAATTGTGGTGAATGCCACAGGGGTATTTGCAGAAAAAATAATGAAGGCTGATGAGCCTAAAGTAAAGCTAAAAATCAAACCAAGCCAGGGCGTGCATCTTGTTTTGGATAAAAGCTTTTTAAGATCAGAAAATGCAATCATGGTTCCCAATACAAGTGACGGACGGGTATTATTTGCTGTTCCTTGGCATGATGTAGTCGTTGTAGGCACAACCGACACAGAAGTAAATACTATTTCTATCGAACCTAAGGCATCTGATCAAGAAATTGATTTCATCTTGTCAAATGCCGAAAAGTATATGACTAGAAAACCCAAAAGAAGTGATGTTAAAAGTGTATTTACGGGTCTTCGACCACTGATATCCAAAGAAAACAAAAGCTCCAAATCTCTTTCAAGAAAGCATACCATTTATAAGAGTCAAAGAGGGGTGTATCATCTGTTGGGTGGGAAATGGACAACGTATCGTAAAATGGGTAAAGATGTACTTGACCTCGTTGAATCAACTGAGTCGTTACCGATTGAACCAAGCAAAACAGAAAACTTAAAGATCTTCGGATACAAACGTGATACTTCGTGGAGTGATTCTTTTCATTTTTATGGTTCAGAAAAAGATGTGGTAATGTCAATGGGCTCGAATAAACCCCTTAGCGACCTACTACCTTTAACAGAATCACAAATCATTTACGCCATTCGATGTGAAATGGCCTTGAGCATTGAAGATGTGTTGTCGAGGAGAACAAGGTGCTTACTTATAAATGCAAAAGAGTCAATCTCCATTGCACAAGAAGTTGCAAGAATCATGTCTTCTGAATTAAATGCTGAAGAAAATTGGGAAGAAGAACAAATTCAATTATTTTTAGCCCTCGCGAAAAATTATCACTTATGAGCCCTTTCATAGCAGAATTTATTGGAACATGTATTTTAATCGTTTTGGGTGCGGGAGTCGTATCCAATGTATCATTAAAAAATACGGCTGGGGAAAAAGATCCTAAATGGATTTTAATAACAATTGCATGGGGTTTTGCAGTATTCGTTGGGGTTTTTATTACAGGGGAAGTAAGTGGTGCGCATTTAAACCCTGCGGTTAGCGTTGGGTTAGCCATGGCACATAAGTTTGACTGGGCTCTTGTTCCCATGTACGTGTTGGCACAAACCTTAGGAGCAATGTTTGGAAGTTGGCTCAACTATCAATTGTATTACGACCACTTCAAGGCTACAAGTGACGAAAACACCATTAGAGGGTGTTTTTGCACAGCTCCCATGATTAAAAATACATCAAGGAACTTTTTGAGCGAGGTTTATGGCACATTTTTTCTTGTTTTTGCTATATTTTACATTGCAAAACCCTCCCTTCAAATCGAAGGAGTAGATCAAATTCAATACGGCATCGGTGCATTGGATGCACTTCCTGTCGGCATCTTAGTTTGGGTAATAGGCATGTCTCTTGGGGGAACAACAGGTTATGCCATAAACCCAGCAAGGGATTTTGGTCCAAGGCTCGTTTACGCTATTCTAAGACGAAAAAAGAACAATGCGAACTGGAGTTATGCATGGATTCCCATTTTGGGCCCCCTTACGGGAGGAATCCTCGCAGGTATCGTATTTAATTTACTCTAATTCCGAAATACTATAAAGAATCTATAGTTTCTTCAAACTCTTCAAAAGATCGTCCTTCGTCACTTTTATCTTTTCCTATAGATGGGATATTTAACGTGGCACCAAATCTTAAGGGGTAAACACCAACCGTTTTATCATTTTTGTATAAACTGGTTATACTATATGTAGCAAACAATCCCCATGATTGATAACCCATACGAACTGTTGCATCCAAAGCAATCGGATTCAAATTAAATTTTGCGCGCCTCACGTTATTGAATTTATCACCATTCTCATATTTTCCACGTAAAGTGGTACGAGAACCAATTCTCAAGCTTCCAACAACCCCCGCACACAAATAAAAACTCTTTTTTGTTAATCTTTCGGTTGCGAAATCCAAAAGCAATGGAACAGACAAATAATGAACAGACAAATAGTTTCTGTCATATTCCTGATTTAAATCTTGATTTGCCGTAACAACTGAGTCGTTGTAGGACAAAACATAATCATCTTTAAATCCATAATTGTTCATGTGCCACCCTAAACCAGTAGTTAGCCCTAAATACTGCTTAAAAATTGGAATTTTATATTCTAGCATGTTAAAATGAATGAAAAATGATTGAGCGATATCATTCTCCCAATACATATTGTTAGCAAATTCCATTCCCATGTCTTCATTCGTCAACATGCTTACCCCTATATCAACACCTGCCCAATGCGCCTCATATCTGGGCTTGGCATCATCGCTTTGACCAAGGGATGAATAGGCTAACGAAAAGGAAAAAAGTATAGAAATAGATGTCTTAAAAGGAAATTTCATAAATATTTTTTTTTGCAATTTACTAAATGTTTACGAGAAGCCTTAACATTAAGTTACGACCGGCTTGCGGATAATAAAAGTTTTCTGATATCCGCTCTCCTCCTGAAATATAACCCCAGGTATATCCATTACTTTCATAGCTCGTATTAAAAATATTGTTACACTGAAGTCCAAGTGAAATTTCTTTGCATACTTTATTTTCAAGCGAATAGTAAATGGCAACATTTGAATAGGTAAAGGCATTAATTTTTCGATTTTGATTAGAGGTATTGTCTAAAAATTGATCTCCCACATATTTCGTCATCCAATCTATAGTGAAATGTTGGCCGAGTAAATAAAGGATTCCAACATTTCCAACCAAGTTAGGAGAAAAAGCAAGATCCGTATTTTCATATAAATTTTGAGTCTGAATAAAATTTGGATCATCATAATTATCTATGAATTCGGTAAAAAATGGAATTATATTCTCACTTAAAGTAAGTGCTGCGCTAAATTTGAGATTCCTTTGAGGTTTATATGAGCCCTGTAACTCCAAGCCTAAACGATAACTTTCATCAACATTTGTTCTCGTATATCCACCCACATCATTAATTTCTCCTGTCAAAATCAATTGATCCTTATAGCTCATGTAATATGCTGTAGCTTTAAAATCGAATTTTCTATTTTTAATCATATAACCCAGCTCAAGATCTCTTAGAACTTCAGCACTTGGACGGTTCTCAACAGAGCTTTCACGGAAATCTTTTCTAACGGGCTCCCTATGACCTATTCCGAATGATGCAGACAATATTTGAGAATCATCAATGAAGTATCCGAGTGTCATTTTAGGATTAAAAAAATCATACAATACAT
>CAJQPH010000186.1 GCA_905480165.1 uncultured Flavobacteriales bacterium | reverse complement strand
AAAAAAGTATTGATTCTTGAGGGAGGGGGATTTAAAACTTCTTTTTCGGCAGGTGTAATGGATGCTTTTCAAATGCAGTCTCACAATCCTTTTGATTCATATGTTGGAGTTTCTGGTGGCTGTATCGCATTATCTTATTTTTTAAGTAAAAAATATGGGTTTTTCTATCAGTGCATGCGTACGCTTTGTCAAGATGATCGATTTGTGAAATACACAAAGGCATTTTCTGAGGGGCTCATGAATCTTGACTTTTTTTATGATATTGCTTATAAAGAATTCCCTTTTGATTTTGATCAAGCACTTAAGGAGCTTGAGGGGAAAGATTATTATATTGTTCTTACCAATAGTAGTGATGGTTCAACAGAATATCATAAGCCGACCAGAGAAAATTGGGTTGATTTAACCATTGCAGCAAGTACGGTTCCCATGTTAACAAAGGGCAAGCATTTGGTGGGAGATGTTCATTATTCCGATGGAGGAATTTCTGACCCAATTCCTATTAAATGGGCTGTTGATAACGGAGCAACTGATATTGTGTTGCTACGAACCACACATCATAATTTTAAACCCAGTATGCTTAGACCTGAATATTTCGCATCAAAATTTATCAGAGCAAATGATAAGATCAAAGCAGATGTTGAGAATTTTCAAATTAAAATAAAGGAATCGATAGACTATATTGACACGCTTCCTTCAAACATTAAGATCGATCAAATTGCTCCTGATTTCGTTTTAAATTCGAATATATTTACAAATTCAGTAAAAAACATTGAATTGGATTACAGGACTGGACTTGAATCAGGATTGAATTACATTCATTCACTTCAAAGTGAAAAAAGACGTTCTAAAACTCCCCAATAGAAATTGAAACGGAGTCTACGTCGCCATTAATCGGGGGTGTAAGCTTGTGAATGACTACCTTATATTTCGCGTTAAATTCTTTGCTTTTAAGTCGTTCCATAATACGGTGACCTACAGATTCAATAAGTTTTGATCGAATAGACATTTCCTCTTTTACGACTTTATTTACCCAAACATAGTCAATGGTGTGCTCTAGGTTATCCTCAAGAGCTCCCTTTGTGAAATCTGTTTCAATAAATACATCAACAATATAGTGTCCACCGATTTTTTCTTCCTCGTCAAGACAACCGTGAAAGGCATAAACCTTTATTCCTTCGACTGAAATATTATGCTTCATGTTGTGATTTGGCTACGTGTTGAAGTCCCTTTTCAATTCTTGCTAAAACTTCTTCTTTTCCTAAAAAAGATGATATGTCAAACATACCAGGGCCAGAACCTACACCCGTTACGAGTATACGAAAAGGCAACAAGACCGCTCCAAAACCAAGCTCGTTTGAGTTTAAGAAATCTTTAAATGAAGACTCAAGTGTATCGGCATCAAACGAATTGATGTCCAATAGAACACCCCTCCAGTCTTCCATGATTTCAGTGGTGTTAGATTTCCATTTTTTTGAAATCATTTTTTCATCATAGCTTTTAGGCGATTCAAAAAGATAGCTTCCGTCTTTTAAAATATCTAATGGAAAGGTTGCTCTTTCTTTCATTAGTGCGCAAATGGTTTGAAGATTTTCTTCTGAAACCTTCGAATCTGTTGAATTAGAAATAAGTTTAGCTAAAGCAGCGTCGTCTTTATTTCTTATATATTGTTGTTGGAACCATTTTGTTTTTTCTGGGTCAAATTTAGCACCAGCTTTAGAGACTCTATCAAGTGTAAAAGCTTCAACAAATTCTTCAAGAGAAAAGATTTCTTGAGCTGTTCCTGGATTCCATCCTAGAAAAGCCAACATATTTATAAACGCATCAGGAAAATATCCTTTTTCACGATATCCAGAATACAATTCACCCTCCGCAGTTATCCAGTCAATCGGAAAAACAGGAAAACCCAAACGATCACCATCTCTTTTAGACAGCTTGCCATTCCCGTCAGGCTTAAGTAGCAGTGGAAGATGTGCAAATTCAGGTCTTGGCCATCCAAATGCATCATAAAGAAGTACATGGAGTGGGGCAGAGGGTAACCATTCCTCGCCTCGAATGACATGACTGATTTTCATGGCATGGTCATCGACAATATTTGCCAAATGGTAGGTTGGCATTCCGTCACTTTTAAAAAGAACCTTGTCATCTAAATTGTTTGTGTTTACTACTACCCATCCTCTTATGTTATCTTCAAATCGAACCTCTTCGTTTCTGGGCATTTTCATTCTAATGACATATGGAGCTCCTTCCTCTAGCAGTCGGTCAACCTCTGATTTTGGGAGTGTAAGCGAATTCCTCAGATTCATTCTACTAACTCCGTTATATTGCCAATTAGGCATCCCCATTTTTTTCGCTTCTGATCTCATTCGGTCGAGTTCTTCAGAGGTGTCGAATGCATAATACGCATGGTCATTTTCAATGAGTTTTTCAGCGAAAATTCGATAGCTTGATTTTCTTTCTGATTGAATGTATGGTCCGTATTTTCCGCCGATGCCAGGTCCTTCATCTGGGCTAATTCCACACCACTTTAGGGACTCAAGAATGTAATCCTGAGCACCTTGAACAAATCTTGTTTGATCTGTATCTTCAATACGAATAATAAATGTTCCTTTATGTTTTTTAGCAAAAAGATAATTATATAAGGCTGTTCTTACCCCTCCCATATGTAATGGTCCCGTGGGTGATGGAGCAAAGCGAACACGAACTTCGTTTAATGACATAATTTGAATTTGGAGGCAAAGATAGTTAAATCCTATATTTTACTTAAGGATAACAATATAAAGTATCGTAATATGGGCTGTATCCTGCCCAAACACCCAATGCGCCATCGCTCATATTGCTGGGAGCATTAATTGGAGTAGAAAAAGGATTGCCTGAATTTGCAATTTGATTTAGCTTGGCATCGTAATATGTAAATACGTATTCATCCATTTTTGAAAACTTTACAACCACAGTATCACCCAATCGATAATATCTTTTATACTCCTTTAAGTGAGTGGAATCTTTACGGTTCATGGGGTTTTCGTAAAAGAACTCAAATGAGATGCCATCAAAATACTGGTCATCAAAGTATCCCCCTCGTCCTCTTTTAAAGATGTCATCCTTTGGCAACCCATTCGATTTTAGATTGGTTCTTTTGACTTCCCATTTATAGCCGTCGAATTGGTTGGGCGTATCTGATAATATGGCCCATGAATACCCATATTCAATAGTTTCAGGTTCTAATTTCCAATAGATTGAATCCAATGGGGTAGGAGGTACAATTTTCGTTGTACCCAAGTAATTTTTATTGTCATGGAGAATATGCAATGTATATTCTTTATCAACTTCTCCTGTCATGAATGTATTTGAGTAAACCATTATTGGAATCTGTAAAATCTCACTGTGTTTTTTTAGACGTAACATTTCAGCCAGTTTGTATTGAGATTGGAGCGGGAGATCAGCCACATTGTAGAGTTCAAGATCGAATGTGTCATTTTCACAAATAATTTTTACCTCAGCATCATAGACGAAACCAGTTAGATATGACGATAAGTCTGTAGCAGAATAAATGTCTGCTGAAGTACTTAAAAGCACCAAGGGATGTTGATTGGTCTCAATAGTGCCGTCAACTACAAGTTCTGACACATAACCCGGGATATCAATTTCTACTTCTTTAGAGCAAGAGCAAAGCGCAATCAAAAAAACCAATACAGTAGGCAATAAAAACTTCATAAATATTTAATGAAAGATAATCATTCTTTTAAGGAGGTTAAATAATTTCAATATTGCTTTTTCTTTTCAGTTTTGTGCTGATATCGATGTCAATTCTTCCGAGTTGAATGCCTGCCCATCCCACTTGATTGACCAAAACGAGTTCACCGATGAGGTTTTTTTCTATGATCGGTTTTTCAAGAAAAGTATGTGTGTGTCCACCAATAATAACATGTATGTTTTTAGTTTTACTGGCTAATACAAGGTCCGAAACTCTTTCTCTGCTATCATAAGAAAAGCCAAGATGGGATAAACAAATGATTAAATCACATCCTTTTTCTTTTAAGGTCTCAGCAGTTCGGTTTGCAACCTTTAAGGGGTTTTGGTAAACGGTGTCACCATAATTGCCTTTCGAAACCAATCCATCCAATTCAACACCTATTCCAAATACGCCAATTTTAATTCCCCCTTTATTAAACACTTGGTAAGGCTTTGTCTCATTTTTTAATATGGTATTCGAGAAGTCATAATTGGAACATAGAAATGGGAAATTGGCATGTTTTTTTGCAATTTTAAATCCATCAAGCCCAATATCAAAATCATGATTACCCATGGTGCTGGCATCATACCCCATTTTGCTCATAAGTTTCATTTCAAGATTGCCATTGAACGTATTAAAATATGGAGTGCCTTGGAATATGTCTCCTGCATCTAGTAGAATTACAATATCTTCTTCACTTCGAATTTTTTCAATGATTTCAAATCTTTTTGCCACTCCACCCATGCCTGGATATTTTGAGTGGTTTTCAGGGAAAGGGTCAATGTTTGAGTGGGTATCATTGGTGTGTAGAATTGTGATTTTTTTTGCTTTTCTATTGTGAGCTTGGGCCATGATTTTAGGAGCTAAAAGTATACCCCCTGAGCTCAATATGAATTGTTGGAAAAAAGATCTTCTTTTCATTTAATCCGACTATTTTCATCATTAATTAATTGACCTTGTATTTTCGCCTCCTCAATCACGACATCCCTGATCAATTTGTTTGTTTCAACAGTTTCGATACTTTTTTGAAAAAAATCCATATGATCTCCTCCATTGTACAGATAATCAGATGTGATTACCCAAAAATCTTCGGTCTCTGTTTTGTCAAAACCATTAAATTGAATGACCCCATTTGTTATGGTGATATTAGAAATAGGCTCACCACCCGTTTCTAAAAGGTATAATTCAATGGATTCTAATTCCTTGATGGGAAGCCTAGCCCATATAATTGTATTATCAAATGGCATTAATTTGTACAAGTCTCCCAAATAAACGGGACCAATACCAATACTCGATCTAATTCCCCCAGTATTTAGCAGACAAAATACAGGTTTAGACATTTTCACATTCTTTGTTTGATTCGTGAAAACGACATCTGCCATCCAATTCATAAGATTAGATGATGGCCTGTTTACAACAAAATTTGCGTTAGAAGAGGCGACTTCGATATTCATTTTTTCATCCAATTCCTTTCGATAAGGCTGTATCATATCATTCATAATATCAGACTCTTTAGTCGACTTTTCCACCTTAATTTGAGGTGCTGTTTCTATGTATAAATAACGAGTGCAAGCCGAAAGACCTGCACCGATTATGAATAATGATATAAATAATTTGATTTTACTCAATGATTACCTTCTTTTCAAGAGTGCCCTTATCCGTTATGACCGTTAAAATATATGTACCAGAGGAAAGGGTAGAGCTGTTAATCTTTACGACGGGAGAATCCAAATTGGATTGGTTAACCAATATTTGACCAGACGAATTGATCAATCTGTATGATTTAATATTTAATCCATTGATTTGAGCATAGATTTCATTTTTTGCAGGGATTGGAAAAACAGAAAAATTGCTTTCCATTTGTTCTGTAAGACCGATGTTACCACACAAATCAGTATCGTATGTCATCTGATAAAAATCAATGAAGCAGGCAAAGTCTATTGAATCAATAAATGGGTTTCTATTTCCTTGCAGGTTGTAGATGTATTCATGTCTGGCAATTTCGTAATTGTCGGGCACATCATTAAAATGCCAATTCCTCAATGTTTCTTGACTTTGATTGCTAGGAATCCCCCAATTTAATCCGCCTATTCCATTATAACATGTTGACATGTACATAATAGCTCTCGCAGCGTTTCCCTTGTGGGATGCACGAGGTTCATAAACAAGCTGTCCTTCATCATTATACCCAACACTTCCTTCTAGATAGTTGAAAACTGTGTTTCCTGTTATGTCAGCTAAGGGCAGATTACTTCTAGGAGAGTTTGCGTTAGGTAAATTGGCTGGGTACAAATTGTGTTGATCGGAATATTCTTCCTCCTCAGGGTTATTACAAGGAAATGTTGGCATCCAAGAATGTGCGTATGTATGTTCCCTTGAGAAGTCGTTATCGGACCAATCAAATGGGTCATTAAAAACTTTGTTTTCTCCTGAATAGCAGCACGTAACATATGACTGACCGTTTATCGTGTCCTTCACCTCAAACTGACTCATCAATGTTGTTTTGTATAAGAAATAGGTGATGTAATTGTGTGGATTGATTAATGCAGTCAACTCAGAGACTAAATCTGCGTTTGACGTTGATATTCCACTATAATAACTCCCTATCTGCGAGCCCAAAGATGTAATCTGACCTTCTGCAGGATTGTCTTGTAGATAATTCTCAAAGCCATTAGACCCGTTAAAAGCAAATACCTTGAAATAGTAATTTTGATTCGCAATGATTCCTCTTGGGGTAAAGCTCGTTCCGCTACCAACATAGGCAACCTTAGCGTCAGCAATATAATCTCCTCTTCTATAAGTAGTCGCATCGGAAGGTGATTCTGTGATAGGTGATCCATTTTTCCACAATACAATATATTTCTCCGCATTTGTTCCATCTAAGTATTCGCCAGAAAGGGTGTAAGGCTTAACATTAGGGAAACTTAATGAGCTTGGATTAGAGCTTGGTTCTGTCGCGACGTTATCTGTTCCGACAGCATCTATGTTTATAGTGTAAGGGTTTTCGTCGTCATCGTCATTACCTATAGTTAGCATGGCAGAAACTGATCCTGTAGTCGAAGCAGCAAAATCCAAATTAAAATTTTGAGATGATAAAGGGCCAATTGTTGTTGGAGATAAGTTTGTCGAAAAGTCTCCAGCATTTACACCCGAAAATGAAACACTTGAGATGGTTAAAGTTTGTGAACCCGTATTTTCAACAGTAAGCGATGTAGAAGGAGAGTTTCCTATCATAAAAGTTTCATTATTCAGAACATCCATTCCTCCGATTTTAACATTGATTTCTCTTGCAGGAGCAACATATGGGAATATGTCATTCAAATCTCTTGGTATAAGCTGATAGTTTGCATTAAATTGACCCAATAAAGCAACAATTGAGACCGGACCCGAAGGAACCGCTGTTCCATCTATATCAGTAGACCCATTAATACGTACATCAAGTGTATTTGCTCCGTCTGTAATTTGAACAGTGCT
>CAJQPH010000185.1 GCA_905480165.1 uncultured Flavobacteriales bacterium | reverse complement strand
CAATGATCAGTAAAGCCAATAAAGATCAAGAAGAAGAAATGAAGCGCAATTCAGAATTGTAAATCGCGTTTAGTTTTACCGAGTATTTAGAGAATGATTTCATATTACAAACTGGCATTTGTCCTCTTGTATTTGATTATTTACTGACTTTTCAAATACCCTTGTATAAAGAATTCATAGTGTTTTCTATCTTTAATCAGTGAAATATCTGTTCGTTTTATTTATCCCAATTTTACTATGCCAATGTAGTCTTTTGACTACGAACAAATACCTTATGCATTACAAAGAGGTATCTGACATTTCAAGTATTGAAAATAAGCTTGAACATGAAAAAAGATTTTATCCAACGGCCTTAGAGATGGAGAGCAGTAATGCTTGTGTTGAAGAGTACGTGAGATTAAAACCTGAAGGTTACATACTTATTGGATATTCATTGTTTCACCATGAGGGGAAAATGAGTCAAGGACTCCTTATTCAATCAGGGGTGAAGCTTGGAGCTCATAAAATCATATTTTCACGTGAACGGAGTTATTCTGGCTCCTTAAGTCCACAAACCCATGATTCTGAGGAGAAATTTGAAGGCCGACCTATTCTTGAATCACTGGCTTACAAACCGAGTGAGCAATACGAAGCCTCATCAAACAATTATGTTCACCATGCTTTGTTTTTGGTTCAACAATCATTGGAGAGGTAAGTATTAATTAAGTTGGGCCGGGTTCGTATTAAGCCCCTCTTTATTTAAAATAACCGAACAATTATTTCAATCCAAAACATACCAAAACACATGCTTTTATGCTTTTATAAGTACTATCACTTAGAACTCTTTAGGTAATGACTTCTATTTTCAATTATTGCCATTCCATTTGTTACAAGGACAGAAAATACAATTACATCTTTGGTGCATAATTAAAAAAAACACTATGCTTAGTTTAGTTACAGTACTCGTTCTTTTTGGATATGTTCTTTACGGAACTGAGGACATTCGATTGTTTTAAACAGGATTGAGCTCTTCGCCGCAATGCTTACAGAATTTCGCATTGTTTTCATGTCCTTCTTGCGAACATGCTGGGCAACTTTGAGTGTTCATCTTTTCAGCCAAGGCCAATTCTACAGAAATCATCCCCGTAGGAACTGCAATAATTGCATAACCCAAAATCATAATTATCGAGGCAAAAAATTGCCCTATTCCTGTTTGGGGAGAGATGTCTCCGTAACCAACCGTGGTAAGCGTGACAATTGCCCAATAAATGCTTCTTGGAATACTTGTGAATCCATCTTTCGGATCTTCAATCAAATAGATAATCGTACCCATAATAGTGGCAATTGAAAATACGGCAACAAGAAAAACAACAATACGTTGCCGACTTGCTTTAAGGGCTCTTCTAAGATTATTGGCTTCTTTGACATAGCGAATTAATTTTAGAATTCTGAAAATCCTGATAAGCCGAATGGTTCGAATAGTTTTGATGGATCCTATACTTTCCGAGGACAAGAACAGTCCAAAATAAGAGGGCAAAAGTGATACTAAGTCAATCAATCCATAAAAGCTAAAAATATACTTTAGGGGTTTCTTGACACTAATAATTCTAAGCAGGTATTCAATGGAGAAAAATACGGTGATCGCCCATTCAAAAGGCACCAAAACATGGTGATACTTGTCGTGGTAATAGGCAACACTTTCTAACATTACCGCCCCAACACTAATCAGAATTAATACCATTAAAATTAAATCAAAGAGCTTACCCAGGAAGGTATCTGCCTCAAAAATAATTTCGTGAGTTTTTCTTCTGAAGTTTTTAATCATCATACGTGAAAGTAAAAACAATTTTATCAGTAGACCTATTTATTTCGTAGTACATCTCTTTTTCCTATTTTTATAAAAAGTAAATTTTCTATATGAGCTTTATATCTTCTCTTAAAAATAAGCTGTTCGGACCTCCTGTAAATTATCAAGAGTTATTACAAAATGGCGCGATTATTATCGATGTTCGATCTCCTCAGGAATTCAAATCAGGACATGCCCAAAAAAGCAAAAACATCCCTTTGAATATTTTGAAGTCAAAAACCTCAACGCTAAAAGGTAAAGAGGTATTATTGGTTTGTAAATCTGGAGGAAGAGCTGGAATGGCCAAATCAATACTAAAGAAAGAAGGTATTATTGCCCATAATCTAGGGCCCTGGCAAAAAGTACAAAACCTATAGTTTTTAAACCAAAAACTGGAACAGGTCGGGTTTATCGTTAAGGTACTCTCCAAAAAAATTAAATTCCTTCATTCTATTTACTAGCGGATTTAACCCGTCCGCATTTCCCAACTCAATTCCAACCACGGCAGGCGCATTGGTACGACTTTGTTTTTTTGAATATTCGAAATGGGTAATATCGTCTTTGGGCCCAAGTACTTTATCAATAAAATCTTTTAATGCTCCCGCACGCTGAGGGAATCGAACTACGAAATAATGCTTCACGCCTGCATACAATAAAGCCCTTTCTTTTATTTCTTCTGTCCGCGTGATGTCATTGTTGCTCCCGCTCAACAAACAAACCACATTCTTTCCACTAATCTCCTGCCGATATTGGTCCAAAACTGCTACTGTCATGGCTCCAGCAGGCTCAACAACAATGGCATCTTTGTTATACATGTCCAAAATCGTTTGACATATTTTCCCCTCATGTACTGTTGCCATTTCATCCAGATGCTCCTGACAAAGCTCAAAATTAAGTGCTCCTACTTTTTTAACTGACGCTCCATCCACAAATTTATCAACCGATTCAATTGCCGTATTTATTTTATTTTGAATCGATACAGACATAGATGGAGCCCCCTCAGGTTCAACACCAATAATTTTGGTTTGAGGTGACAAGTCCTTAAATACACTGGAAATACCTGAAGCTACTCCTCCTCCTCCAACAGGTAGAAAAAGCACATCAATTCCTACATTAGACTGCTCAAGAATTTCAAGAGCAATGGTGGCCTGCCCTTCAATCACCTTTTCGTCATCAAATGGATGGATAAAAGGCAAAAGGTTCTTATCACTATAGCTCCGAGCTTCCTGTGAAGCATCATCAAAAGTATCACCTGTTAGAATAACCTCAACAAAATTTCCTCCAAACATTTTCACCTGCTCAATTTTTTGTTTGGGGGTTGGTGTGGGCATAAAAACAAGCCCCTTGATCTCCAATTTTGAACAAGAAAAAGCTACTCCTTGAGCATGATTCCCTGCACTTGCACAAACAACACCTCTACTTAATTCGTTTTCGGAAAGACTAGATATTTTATTATAAGCTCCTCTGATTTTATAGGATCGAACCTGCTGTAAGTCTTCTCTTTTAAAAAATATAGAAGAAGAATACTTTCGCGACTGGGTTTCGTTAATGACCAATGGCGTTTCAAGTACTACAGACTCCAAATGAGCTGCTGCTTCACGAACCTTGTCAAGGGTGACCTTATACATATTCCTCCTGATTTTCAACCATTGACATGGCTTCTCTTAATCTTTTTCCAACTTTCTCTATGGAGTGATTTTCAATTTCCCTATTTACATCTGACAAGCTGTATATAGTCAATATGGATTCATCGGAATATTGTGCCCCCATAGTGTTTGCATCAATTTCTCTCATAAAATCAGAGAGCAAAGGTCTACAAACTTGGTCAAACAAATAGCAACCATATTCTGCCGTATCGGAAATAATACGATTCATTTCATAGAGCTTTTTACGCGCAATGGTATTGGCAATTAAGGGCAATTCATGAAGCGACTCATAGTAGGCGGATTCTTCTTTTATTCCTGAACTCACCATTGTTTCATATGCCAACTCTACACCCGATTTTACAAATGCCAAAAGCAAGGTTCCGTTTTCAAAATAATCGGTTTTCCTAAATCTTTCTTCTGTTGAAGCAGTTTTCTCAAAATGAGTTTCTCTGGTTTCGGCCCTCCATGCAAAAAGATTTTTATCATCATTTTGCCAATCTTTCATCATTCCTTCTGAAAAATCACCACTAAGTATTTGACTCATATGGTTTTTAAACAAGGGTGTCATCAATGTTTTTAGCTCCTCTGATAATTCATACACCTTAAGCTTTTGATTCGGCTCTACCCTATCAAGCATTTGCGTTAGCCCACCTTTTTTCAGCTCTTCAGCTATTGTCTCCCAACCATACTGAATGAGATTTGCTGCATATGCAGGGTCAATATCATTCTCTAGCATCGTGTTAAAGGCCAAAATAGAGCCTGTCTGAAGAACCCCACACAAAATGGTTTGTTCACCCATTAAGTCGGACTTGACTTCAGCTACAAAAGATGAATGTAAAACGCCTGCTCGATGTCCACCCGTAGAATATGCATATGCCTTGGCCCATTCAAATCCCGTGTGGTTTGGATCATTTTCTTCATGAACCGCAATTAGTGTTGGCACACCAAATCCCCTCTTGAATTCTTCTCGAACCTCAGAACCTGGTGATTTTGGCGCCATGAGTATTACAGTGAGGTCCTCTCTTATTTTTATTCCTTCTTCAACGATATTAAAACCATGAGAATAAGATAATGTAGCACCATGCTTCATTAACGGAATCGCTTTGTTTACTACCTCTGTATGCTGCTTGTCCGGTGTAAGATTAATGACAAGGTCTGCACTTGGTAGCAATTCCTCATAGGTGCCAACTTTAAAATTATTTCTGTAAGCATTTTGATAAGACTTTCTTTTGGTTTCAATCGCTTCTTCTCTTAATGCAAAAGAAACATCTAGGCCAGAATCTCTCATGTTCAGTCCTTGATTCAATCCTTGAGATCCACAACCCACAATAACTACCTTTTTTTCTTTTAGGACGGATATTCCATTGACAAATTCTAATCTGTCAAGAAAATCACATTTCCCAAGCTGCTGTTTTTGCTGCTCCTGAGATAAATTGTTGTAATAATTTTTCATTTCAATATATGTTAAGCGTTTTCTAATTCATGTACTATTGAGGTCAATGTCCTCATAGGTTTGGTAATGGCGACCCTTCCCGATCGTACAAATTCGAGAATTCCAAAAGGTTGGAGTTCATCAAACAGTTTTTGGGTTTCGTCTTTATGTCCCGTTTTTTCAATGACCGTAAATTGGGTTTCTACACTAAGTACTCTGGCATGATGAGATCGAACAATATACTCCGCTTCTCCCCCTTGAAGTAAGATGCTTGTGGGTACCTTGAAAAGCGCTATTTCTTGATAAATCACTTCATCATCAAGATGATAAACCGCCTTAATGACCTCGACCTGTTTTTCAAGCTGAAGCGTCACTTTTTTTACCGTTTCTTCAGTTTCTGTTACCACTATGGTATATCGATGGATATCTTTTACCTCGCTATCTGAAGCAGCAATACTTTCTATGTTTATTTTTCTTCTTGTAAAAACAATGGTCACTCGATTTAAAAGACCAACCATATCCTCTGTAAAAACCGATATCGTATATTTTTTCTTCATTTTTTTATTTAAGTCTGATTTCTGAAACTGAAGCACCAGTTGGAATCATTGGAAAAACATTGTTTTCTTTTCCAACCTTTACTTCAAGAAAATAAGCCCCTTCGAAATCGAGCATTTCTTGAACAGCGCCGTTCAATTGTTCTCGTTCTGTTACCTTTTTCGATTTAATATCATAGCCCTCGACTATTTTTTGAAAATCCGGATTGATCATCGTTGTAGAAGCATATCTTTTATCAAAAAAAAGCTCCTGCCATTGACGAACCATTCCTAAAAATTCATTATTGAGCACTACTATTTTAACCGGTATTTTTGTTTGAAAGATGGTTCCAAGTTCCTGAATGGTCATCTGAAATCCACCATCTCCAATGACAGCAATGACATCTCTTAGAGGCTGGGCAAACTTTGCCCCTATGGCTGCTGGAAGACAAAACCCCATAGTGCCTAGTCCCCCTGAAGTTATTAAAGATCTGCTCTGTTTGAATTTGGCATATCGGCAAGAAACCATTTGGTGCTGACCCACATCAGTCACAACGATAGCTTTTCCCTCAGTATGGTCATTCACCGACCTAATCACCTCCCCCATAGTTAGTTCTTCTTGGCTTGGATTCAGTTCTTCCATAATAACCTCACTATATTCTTCAAATTCGAGTTTTCGAAATTCTTGAAGCCATTCCTTATGTTCTTGGCGTTCTACAAATTGGCCCAAGGCTTCCAGAGCTTCCTTAGCGTCACCCAGAATTGCTACATCAGCCTTTACATTTTTATCGACCTCAGCTGGATCTATTTCTAGATGAATGACCTTTGCCTGTTTGGCATATCTAGATAAATCTCCAGTAACTCGATCATCAAAACGCATCCCGACCGCAATTAATACATCACACGCATTGGTAAGCTTATTGGGTGCATAATTGCCATGCATTCCGAGCATACCAACATTCAAGTAGTGATCTGAATCCAATGCTGACAAACCCATAATCGTCCATGCAGAGGGTAGACCGGCCTTTTCTATAAAGTTCTGAAATTGTCTTTCAGCTCCGGAAAGAATCACTCCCTGTCCAAATAAAACCAATGGACGTTTTGCAGAATTTATGATCTCTGCAGCCTGTTGAACCTTTGACAAATTTAAGGTTGGACAAGTCACGTAGCTCCTCATTCCCTCAAATGGTTTATAGCTGAATTCAAGCATTTCAAATTGAGCATCTTTTGTGATATCCACCAAAACCGGACCAGGCTTTCCAGTACGAGCAATGTAAAATGCTTTGGCTAATGCTCCCGGAATTTCTGAGGCTCTAGTGACTTGATAATTCCATTTGGTAACAGGCATCGAGATACCAATCACATCCGTTTCTTGAAATGCATCTGTGCCAAGCAAAGGACTTGCTACCTGCCCTGTAATACATACCATAGGTGTAGAGTCAATCTGTGCATCTGCAATTCCCGTGATTAGGTTTGTGGCTCCTGGGCCTGATGTAGCTATACATACCCC
>CAJQPH010000184.1 GCA_905480165.1 uncultured Flavobacteriales bacterium | reverse complement strand
TTATCTGTAACATCAACATACGTAGCATTTAATCCCACTGAGCAGTTATCTGACTCATCAGTAACATCGCCTGTTAATGCTAAATCCGTAGCATCATCTTCACAGTTGATCGTAAGCGCTGAAGGAGCAGTAAAGGTAGGTAATGTAACATCTTCTACCATGATTGTTTGTATTACATCAATCGAGTTTCCACAATCATCAGTGACATTATAGGTCCTTATTATAGTCTCTGAGCAACTGTTGCCACTAGAAACATCTGAAACAAAAGTAGCTGTTGCATTACATGGGCTAGATATATTAGTTACGTTTAGTGGATCAACAATAGGAATATCACTTACACAACCTACTATGGTATCAGAGGGTGCGGAAGCTGAGGGTAAGTCAACGACACAACATGTATAGGGTGCCGGTATGACAAATGAACAATTGGCTGGTAATTGCTCTTGATCTGAAAAGACAACGTCCTGGACTACATCGATCGTACTGGCTGACCACTCGCCACTTGCCAAGGAATTACAAGGAGTTTCCGGAGAATAGGTCGTATTTGTAGGTGCCGGTGGTGGTGAAGAAAACGTGTTCGGGTATATGTAAACTTCAGTTACACTATTTTCATTGTAACCTGGAATGTCTGCAAGATTAAAGGTCTCTGAAAACCCATCAGGAGGAGGGAAATACTGAACATCATAAATAATTACACCATCAACATATATCGTGACCCAATAAGAATCACCAGACCCCAATTCATTAAAACAGTAATTAGACATGCTAACATCGAGACTAAAAGATGTTGCATTACCTCCAGAACCATTACCAGGAATAAGGATATACGCAGAATTATTTGTGCCACCAAATGGTGATGAGGCTACGGTTGTACTACTAATAGTAGACACCATATTATACGTTATTGGTCCTAATGGTCCTCCTGTTGAACAGCAATCAGGTCCTCCAGCCACTCCCAAATACTCTACTGTAAAATCTTGGCTCCCATTTGAACAGGTATTTGCCGGCCATGTGTTTGGATCCGGAAAAATGGTAAAAACACTTCCAACATCCAAAAGATCACAATCATTCTGAGGCGCAATATCCCATTGACAGGTTGAAGGGTCCCATGTAATATCAACAATATCATTTGATGCCGTTGGGATATGTGGATAAATCGTCACGGTGTGAACACCACTCGAAATTTCCGCTCCGCTTTCATCACAAATAATCGTCCAAGGAAGATCAATATTGATTGGTGTGCAGAAATTTGTATTGTCAAGGGTCATCTGAACAATAAAGTCTCCACAATTCTCTACAGTGCTTACAACTGGTCCAGACGGCGTGGTAATGGTAATGGTGGCAGAACTAATATCAACATTGGCGCCAAAAATACTGGAAGCCGTTGACCCAAAATCTCCCGTTATTGGACCAGAAATTATTGCGCCAGCCTGATCTTCTACCTGAATAAATCCTCCTGTTCCGTTGAAACCATCACCAAAAGAATCATCAATGGTCAGTGTGAAAATAGTACCTTCAACATTTGGATCTAAACTAACGGGAACATTAAATGTTCCATTATTTGCACCTGGCCCTCCTGACGCTACAGTGTTTCCTGTAGAATTACTCGTTACATTCCAAGTAATTTCATTTGCATACTGTGATCCATAATCACCAACCACATTAAAATTGATTGTTCCATTACACTCTGTATTGGCTACATCAAAATCAAATAACTGACCACCACAGGCATCGGCAGATGCGGTTGCTACACTTGAATAACCAGGACATGCTGAAGAGCAATACAATGAAGCGTCTAATGGCCCAATAGTAATGGTTTCAGAACAGCCAACAACATCTGTCACAGTAAGATTTACTGTTCCACCATCAGGAATTCCAGAAACTATAATTTGACCACTATTAGCTACTGTGCTGGAGCTTAATGTTCCATCTCCATTATTCGTAATTGTAAAATTAGTTCCGTCTACTGAGGCGTTTCCACCTGTTAAGGTTATCGAAACCTGAGTAGATGGAGCCGAAATGTCGTCGCACTGAATAATACTACTGTAATTTATTTCTGGGTTGTAATAAACTTCGGTATACGCCCCTACATCATAACAATCCTCACTTATTTCTCCTATGGTACAATCACTCAAAGTAATAGGGGCAACATAATAAGTCACACCGTTGTTTTCAGCAGGTAAAATAGCATTCGGTCCATTTGCATTTGGATAGGCCAAAGAGGTCCAAACCCCTACAAAATTACCATCATCGGTAGGAAGTCCACCAGAGGGAGGGTTCCCAACATCCGTTAGTCCCGTATATACTCCAAGAGGGTCATCAACAACCCAAAATCCCCAACCTATACATGGATCAACGCCAATATTAGTATTGACTGAACCAACCGTTGATACATTGACATCTACATTGGCGCATGAAACTATTGGTCCCACGGTGGTATTGGTTCCTGCATCTGCCGGACAGGCATCTTCAATTAAAATATCAAAATCACATTGGTCACCATCAATACCATCTATTATAATATAATACGTTGTTCCGGCAGTTCCAGTAAATATAAATTGGGCATCATTTATCCCTGCATCACAATCGACCGGAGTGTATGGGCCTCCACAAGATCCCGTTATAACTGCCATCTGTAAGCCTACACTATAGAGACAATTAAAATTAGAAATAGTAGCTGAATATTGGTCTGTATCAACGGGGGTGAATTCATACCAAACTGTATTTTCAATTGTTGTAGCACAAATGTCTGCAGCAACAGGATCATCAATATTTGGCGACGCACATATGTTGTTTGTACTTTCAACTACTCCTAATGTTAATCCTGTAGCATTGACACATAAATCATTAGGAACTCCACCTGGACATGTTTCGTATACACAAATATCAAATGTGGTGGTTGCAGGAATATCTGAACCCCAATCATAAACAAGAATATAATAAGTTTGACCGACAGTTAATCCATAGAAGGTTTGTGTTTCTACCCCCCCGTCTCCGGTGTTGTCAATACATGGCCCTTCCTGAACTAATGCAGCACAGGTTCCTCCAAAAACACCTAAAACAGCATCAAAAGATCCTGAACCATCTACATTAACCGTCATTGTTGGTTCTGTCGCTGTGAATTGGAAATACACATCATCATTTAGGTTTCCCGTACACGTTCCGTTGTTTAAATCTTGAACCGTAAACCCAAAGTTATCTGCAGTTGTGAATGTGCATGTCGTTCCTGGGGTTAATGTTGTTGCTGAAGTACAAATATCTCCCTGACTGTATATGTTTTGACAAAAGAAGAAAATAATCGTAATAATAAAAACACCTTTATATCTAAAACTATTCATTCTCAAAATCTTTTTTAAATGAATAATAAAGTTTTACCTGTTCTACTCCCACGTTTGAGGGGTCTATGCTTTCATACAAGGAAATATAATTAAGCCGATAAACCAAAGAGTTTTCTTCAAGCTCTTCCAATAACACCAAATCGTTTTGTGATTTCGCTGTTTTAATCTCTGCCTGTGTCCTCCAATATGAATTAGATACTTCTTTTAAAAGGGGAGATCCTGCCATCTGTTCTTTCTCCTGAATGGCCACGTTTTTAACTTTTTGTATAGGAAGTTCTATTGCGTTTTCATTTGAATGGTTTTCATCCCAGCCTGAAACACGAACAAAATTACCCT
>CAJQPH010000183.1 GCA_905480165.1 uncultured Flavobacteriales bacterium | reverse complement strand
AGATATTTATCGTGTTGTTAAAATAGGAGAAGAGTGGGGTGAGACTGAGTTTGTTTCTCAAATTAATACCTATAGTGGCGAAGATGAACCTTCAGTTTCTTATGATGGCGAAAAAATTTATTTCCAAAGCTGGAAATCGGGTTGGGAAGGGACTGGAGGCCCATACTATGAAGCTACGATTGAAAATGGAATTCTGAAAAATATTCGAGGCTTGGGTGGTGGAATAAATCGTTTTTTCAGGCGAGAGTTTAGAGCGAATATGGGTTATGCTACCGATGGTATGGCCATTTCTCCAGATGGCAATTTATTTATTGTAGCATGTGGAAGGGATTATGACGGCAATATGAATCTTCATTACAGTATCAAAAAATTTGGAGTTTGGAGCTTTCCTGAATTATTAAATGTGAGCACAAGAGGTGATGAACGTTCAGTTTACATAGCAGCTGACAATCAGACGATCTATTTTTCATCTGATGGTCATGGTGGTTTTGGGGATTTAGATATACTTAAAACGACCTTTGATGGTACTACAACGGGTGACGTGACTAATATTGGTGGACCCTTTAACACCAGTAAGGATGATATGGGTTTTGTAATCTCAGGTTTAGGAGAGGCAGCTTTTTTCGTGAGAGATCTGGATATTTATTATGCTGATTTGAGAACATTGAATGATTCCATTAAACCCAATTCATCTTGTTTGATATTTGGGCGTGTAACCATGAATAATTCACCTCTTGAATCAACAGTAGTTGTTAAAAGCAATGATAAAATACTCGGTAAGGCTAAAACTGACAGTAACGGAAAGTATGCACTATTTTTACCTCCATTGTTAGGTCTAACGAAGGTGTATGTTGAAGGAAAAAAGAATATTATGCCGCAAAATATTTCACCGAATTCAACAGGTAGATATAAAGAATATGAATTAAATTTTAGAGCTGAAGGAAGCCACAGTCAAGTAATTCCTATAGAAGATTCTGTGATTAAAAAACATAATTTGGATGATAAAAAAGAATATTCTGAGGAAGAAATTAAACCCGAAACAATAATTTATTTTGAATTTGATGAGTTTAATATTATTTCTGAAGAGATAGAAAAATTATTACAACTCCTTCCATTTATAAACCAAAGCTCTCTGATTTTCATTAATGGTCATACTGATCATGTAGGAAGTAGTGAATATAATATGAATCTATCCCGCAAAAGGGCAGAGGCAGTTCGGGATTGGATTATTGAGTTTACTGGGCTAACGACAAGTCAAATCGATGTCAGGTATAAAGGAGAATCCAAAACAATTAACTCAGGTTCTACACCAAATGAGAGGGCGATAAATAGACGGGTAAGAATTAAAGTGTTAAACCATTAATTTCGTAATATTTTACCGTATTTAACAATACTTTCAAGTCTTTCTAGTGTTTTCCGCTCTCTGCACAATTCCAAGAATGCTTTTCTTTCTAAGTCCAGTAAATATTGCTCTGAAACATTAGTATTTTCAGATAAGTCTCCTCCGCACAATACAAAACCAAGTTTCTCAGCGATAATTTTATCGTGTTCAGACATATATTTTCCAGAAAGCATGGAGTTCGCACCTACGTATACGATTCCAAGCCCTTCTTGACCAACAACGGTAATGTTTTTTTCTCTTTTTGGTGGGACATAACCTTTGTTTGCCATCTCGAGGCATGCCGCTTTTGCTCTTGTCAAGTGATGAGCTCTCGAAACAACTACTTCATCTATACCCTCTCTTAAATAGCCGTAATCGAAGGCTTCATATGCAGAAAGTGATACTTTAGCTTGTCCAACAGTTAAGAACCGATCTCTCAGACGGTTGATTTTAATGTCTCCCGCGTGAAGGTCTTCTGAAAGTCGTTTAGCAAACTCTTTGGTTCCACCGCCTCCAGGAATCAGTCCAACACCAAATTCGACAAGCCCCATGTATAATTCAGCGTGGGCTACAACTTTATCTGCATGTAGTGAAATTTCGCATCCACCACCTAGTGCCATATTGTGGGGGGCAACAACGACAGGAATATTAGAATATCTAATTCGCATAGTGGTGTCCTGAAATGCTTTCACGGCAAAGTTTAGCTCATCAAAATCTTGATCAGCGGCCATCATAAAAATCATTCCAACATTTGCCCCTGCCGAGAAATTTTGGCCAGTGTTAGAAATAACGAGTCCTTTATACTCGTTTTCTGCCATATCAATGGCTTTATTAATTCCTTGTAAGACTCCTCCACCTATTGTATTCATTTTCGTATGAAATTCAAGATTGAGAATTCCGTCTCCAACATGAACTAGCGTACAGTCTGAATTCCCCCAAACTTTGTTTTCATCTCTCAATGAATTTAAGTCTACCAAATCCTCAGTTCCAGGAATTACTTCATACGAATTTGAAGTCGTATCAAAATACATTCTTTTGCCATTTTCGGTCTTGTAAAAAGAGGTCATACCATTTGAGCGCATGGCTTCAATTGATGCACCCATCTTTTTATTGGCATCATTGATGAACTTAAGACCTTGTTCGTATCCAAATAAATCCCAAGATTCAAAAGGACCAAGTTCCCATCCAAATCCAGCTTTTAAGGCATCATCAATTTTATAATATTCTTCTGATATTTCGGGGATTCTATTCGAAACATAAGCCAGTAGTCCTCCAAAAATCTTTCTATAAAACTCACCTGCTTTATCCATGCCCATCACAAGCATTTTTGTTCGTTGCTTGAGGTCTTCAATAGGCTTGGCCATATCCAATGTTGGGAATTTAACTTTTGGAGCCGCCTCATACTCGAGTGTTTTTAAATTAAGAGCAAGAATTTTTCTTTTACCGTTTTCGTCTTTTTCTTTTTTATAAAACCCCTGTCCTGATTTGGATCCTAGCCAATTATTATCAACCATTTTCGCAATGTATTCAGGGAGTTCAAACAATTCTTTTTCTTCATCGTCAGGACAATTTTGTTTTAGGCCATTGGCTACATGAACCAAGGTGTCAAGGCCAACAACATCACATGTTCTGAATGTAGCAGACTTGGGTCTTCCTAAAATCGGTCCGGAAAGCTTATCTACCTCACTAACAGTAAAGCCCATTTCCTTTACCGCATGGAAAAGTGCCATGATTGAATAAACACCAACTCTATTTGCAATAAACGCCGGAGTATCTTTACATAAAACTGTTTTTTTGCCCAATATTTTAGAACCGTAGTCCATTAAAAAAGCCACTACTGCAGGATCCGTTTTTGGAGTGGGTATGATTTCTAATAGTTGAAGGTATCTTGGAGGGTTAAAGAAGTGTGTTCCACAAAAATGTTTTTGGAAGTCCTCGCTTCGACCATCCAACATCATATGAATCGGTATTCCTGATGTGTTTGATGATATCAAAGTGCCTGGCGTTCTGTGTTTTTCAACTTTTTCAAATAGATGTTGCTTGATATCTAGTCTTTCGATAATGACTTCAATCACCCAATCACAATCTTTAATTTTATGAAGATCATCATCAAAGTTTCCCGTCTCGATTCTTTTGGCGAATGATTTACTGTATATGGGAGATGGATTTGATTTGAGTGCAAACTGAAGTGAAGAATTAACAATTCTATTGCGAACTCCTTTATCTTCAAGACTAGCTCCTTTTTTCTTTTCTAGATCATTTAGCTCTTTGGGAGGCATATCCAATAAGATGACTTCACATCCAATATTTGCATAATGACATGCTATTCGAGAGCCCATTACACCTGAGCCTAAAACTGCGACTTTTCTTATAAATCTTTTCATTTCGTGTTTTTAAGATTTTGTATTTTTTTCTTTATCTACTTCTTCAATGGATAAATCTAATGCGTTCATTACATTGAAAAACCCTTTTATATCTCGTTCTTTAACTTTAGAGGAAATCTTTTCATTAAACTCAAGTAGGAAGTTTTTAACCATTCTTCGACTTTCAATGCCTTTAACTGTAAGAAATATATTGACCTTTCTTTTGTCCCCTTTAAAGTTTTTGCGTTCAATCAAACCGCTTTTCTCCATTGCGTTTAGCGTTCTTGAAAGCGAAGTTGGTTCCATACCCATTTTAGGTCCCAATTGAGTACTAAGTGTTCCTGACTTTTCTACAATCATGAGAATAAATCCAACAGACATCGTCATACCTTGGGTCATGGCCTTTTGATTGTACATTCGAGATACACGATGCCATGCATGCCGAATTAAAAAGTCCAGAAATATGATTTTTTTTTCACTCATTATGAGCATAAATTTAGTAAAAAATATTATGCATGCATAAAATTACCAAACTATTTTTGATATATAAACGGTGCCTTTCATTATCGCTACCATTATATTTTTCTGATTATAAACTTCTATTTGATATAAAGCAGTTTTGTTGCCTCGGTGAATTTCTATCGAATTGCTTTTCAGAAGATCTCCTTCTTTTACTTTTACGAGATGTGATATAGAAGTCTCAATACTAAAACTCTGAAGTCCATAGCTGTTCGCTGCAAAAGCAAGTGTCGAATCAGCTAAAGAATAGGCTATTCCACCATGTGCAATCGAAAACCCATTAAGCATTTCTTTTCTGATTTGACAAGACAAGCTACACTTGCCTTTCTCGATACTGTCAATTTTAATATCCATCCATGAGCTAAATTCATCTTTACTCATCATTATATGGACGATTTCTGCTGGTGATTTTATTTCATGTATGCGATCCATGACTTAAGGTTTAAGGTGTTTCTGATATAATCTATTTCAATTTCTGCCTCGTCTGAATCAAAATATGAGTTGAAAGAAACTCTGTAGATACCATTATGTTGAATTATTTTTGTCTCGCTATTTTGGTTTTCTAAAGCCTGAACAAATGATAGGGCGTTCTTTTCCTGTTCAAAGGATCCAATAACAATGTGAAAGAATCTTGGTCCCAATTCAATTGATTGCTCTTCAATGAGTTCAATAGATTCAACAGTTTCGATAATTACAGTATCTTCAATAAATTCAGTATCCTCAATGATATTTGCCTCTACATTTTCAAGATATTCTTCCTCAATGATTGAATCTTTTTTATTTCCATCGGAAACAATTACAGCCATTTGTTTCGGAACTTTATCTTTTCCCTCGCAAGCGTTGAACATAATCGGGGTGGATACAGCAAGTATTGATATCATGGTTAGTAACGGTATCCATATTCTTTTCTTCTTTTTATCGAATTCAGCTTTTTCTACAATCGGCTTTTTGCCTTCAGGTTTGACATAATTTAGTGGCATTACATCTAAATCATCATTCCACTGATCATTTTCAGAGTATTTTTTGGAATCCTTCTCGTTTTTCTTTTCGTCTTTAGCCATTTTTGAACAATTCATTAAAGTCAAAGGATCTGTCAAGACGTACACCTTTTTCTGTATTTTTTAGCGTACAGCATTCATTTACAGAGTCATGTTCAAGAAATAACACGTAATCATTTTTCTCCGCGAAAGATAAGAATGCGCCTTTTTCCTTTAAGGTGGTTAATGGTCGTGTGTCATAACCCATTACATAGGGCAGGGGTAGATGTCCAACACTTGGCAGTAAATCAGCCATAAAGACCAAAGTCTTGCCCTGGTATTTAATGTGAGGAATCATCATGTTTTCTGTATGCCCGTCAACAAATAAAACATCGATGTTGTTAAATACATTTTTGGTCAATTGGCCTTCATTTTTTATGAATTTCAACTGACCGCTTTCTTGAATGGGTAAAATATTTTCTTTCAAAAAAGAAGCTTTTTCTCT
>CAJQPH010000182.1 GCA_905480165.1 uncultured Flavobacteriales bacterium | reverse complement strand
AGAGACGCTTTTAATGAAATGTATTTATTAGTGCTTTATTGCTTAACCACAACCGTCGGTTTGTAAATCCCTTCAACTTGAACTGTATAGGTGCCACCTATTAGTTTTTCAAGAGAGATTTCGGTATTCTTTCCTGTGAGTTTGCCTTTCATTACTTCCCTACCCTGTTGATCATAAATATTGAACTTATTGTTCAGCACTTTTTCTGATTGAATAACAATAAAATTTGTTGTTGGGTTTGGGAAAATTTGATAATCGGTAAATACATTTTCATTTATCGAAGATTGTCCCGTAGTAAAGATGAAATCAGTTTCAATAAGTGTATCTGAACAAGACCCTATCAAATCAGCTGCATACAGGCTTACCGTGTATGATCCATTGGAGGTATACTCATGGAATACATTTAAATTATTGGATTGGATAGATGTGCCGTCCCCAAAATCCCACCAAAAATCATAGCTGCTCAAATTTGGAGTAGTATTGGTGAATTGCACAGCGAATGGTGGTGCCGTAAACAATTGTTGGCTTGCAATAAACCCTAAATCAAAGCTTTCATCAACATAAGTAAGCGCTAATACTACGATGGAATCACAACCATTGCTGCCTTGATTGACCTGAGTGTATACTCCAGAATCATAGATCAAATCCCCATTCCAATTGTATGGATTTCCACAAATAGCAGAATCACTTATATAATTTGTAATTGGACTAGAGGTATTTATGGTCACATAGGCAGTATCACTACAATTGTCGTTATTTACGTAAAGGATTGCCGTAGCATTGATGTCTTCGGAATAAAAGTGACTGAAAACGTTAGGAATGGTATCATAGTAATAGATGCCGTCTCCAAAATCCAAATAAAAAGAATCACCAACACTACCACTGTAATCAAAAGTAACAACGATTGGTGTGCAACCGTCTGATGGGTTCGCATTCATTGATGCTAATATTGCATTGAAGGTCACCGATATGGTGGTATCATGTATGCAACCAAAATCATCCATAACATTGAAGGTATAACTGTTATTTCCATTTTCAGGAGCAACGATTATGGATGAGTCTCCTAAATTATCTATAATCGTAGTGTTGGGCGTCCACCAAGCAGAATCGAGTGTGTTTTGATAATTCGAAATACCTGTGGTAGAAGAATAAAAATCGATGCCCCAACCAAAAATATATCCGTCATCAATACTCAAATTATCTTGCACAAATATGGTCCATTCACCATTAAATGGACAACCAAAGAAATCACCAAAAGAGCTTTCTGGGGCATATATATATGACGGATCTACTGACGGGCTCCCTTCTCCAAAGTTTGGTGCAGGAATGGTGTTCCCCCAATTTTGTGTCATTGGACCTATATCGTTAAATACGGAGCTAAAGCAGTATTCCCAGCCTTCTCCAGGACCACCACCACCATTATCATCAATCGGATCTCCTAAATGAGTTCCTCCGCCACTTGCCCCTCCGGGGATGGCCCCAGGACTGTACGAATTAACGAGAGGAACGGTTGTGCCATTTGGGCATTGCAACCATATCTCAAGATCACCAGCATATGAATGTTCCATGGTAATGCAGACCTGATTCAATTCCTGAGCATTGGTAATGGTTGCCCCTTGAGGAAAACCTGATATCGTAATAGGAGCTTCATATTGAGCTCCAGATCCATCTGGAAGAAAAGTGAGTCCTGTAACATATTGTGAACTGCTATTGGCAAAGCCACCATCTGGAAAACTGAAGGAATCACCAAAACCACTTGCCCCTCCAAATATTTGTGCGGTCTCACCTGTGCATAAGGAATCATTGGATATATAAAAGCCGGTAAATTCTGGAGTCATCCCGGTACGGACCTTACTCATGAGTTCGGCATTTTCTCCGTTTTGATCCGTGATATTGAGATTTACCAAATATCCATTGGCTAAACTTACTACGAAAATAATGGTATCGTTATTGGGAAAGCTTACACCATCAATGGTCCATTCAAAATCAATATTCACATTGACATCTTGAGAGTATCCAGTACCCGTGTTTTCTAAAGAATTAGAAAAGTCAGGTGTTGCTACAAATACAACAGTGTCTCCCAAACATACGTCAACAAATCCCGTATCGATCGGATTCAAATTGTTACTTGAAGATCCATTAACATAGGCCTCCATATGAGGAGTGAAGGGTTGATTGCTTTGTGCATTTAAAAAATGGACACAAAACAATATACCAAAAATGAAAATGTTTTTCATGAATTCTAAAATTAGTAATACAAATATATCATTCTAGAAATAGATTAATCATCAGTATTCATGTATCCACACAAGTCGTCCCGTAAACAATGTAAATAAAAAAAGCGCCCCGAAAGGGACGCTTTTTAATTCTAAAAGAAGAATCTCTTAGTGCTCGCCACAATGAACTACATAACTTGTTGTATCATTTACAACATAACCTAAATTTTCAAGATCCTCTGCTTCAGAGCCGCAGAATTCCCCTTCTAATTCGACCTCTTCTCCGTTAGGACCGTCATAATGACATTCGTAACATTCTTCTTTGTTGCAAGCGGTACTTGCGATTAGCAGCATTGCTGCAAAAAACATTTTTGTTTTCATAACATTAATTGATTTGTTTATATATAGATTGATTACTTATTTATTTTGTTTCTCCCCTTAATTTTCCACTTTAGATTGAAATAAAAACTTCGACCAGGTTCAGTTAACCCGAGCCGTTTTAGACTAGATAGATGATTGACATATGATGTATTTAATGCATTTCTTACTCCGAATGAGAGCTGAACTGGCCATGATGCATCCCACTTCATTTGACATCCCAATTGAACAAAATGATATGCTTCTGCTCGGGTCTCAAGTGGCCCAACTCGATCTTGATTAAAGAAATAATTATGCTGAATCAAGACGGAAGCAAATCCAAATTGCTTCTTTTTAGAGAGCTCCACACGAATATTTGATCTCAACCTTGCTTGTGGCATAAAATATAAGTCCTCTCCAGCCTGTACCAGACCTAATTCTCTTCCGAAAGTATTGGAATAGCCCATTTCAAAATGAAGTCGGTGAGCAAAATGAGGATGGTAATGAAGCCTTGCCTCAATACCATAAAGCAATGCGCGATTTAAGGCTTGATATTCATATACAGCGAGACCATCAATGACTGAGTCAAGTTCTGCGAGCTGAATATAGTTGTTGGCTATAGTCGTATATGGATTAATGAGTATGGACAAATGCTCATTTGAAAGTTCATAATTCAAATCAAGCTGAACAAATCTTTCAGA
>CAJQPH010000181.1 GCA_905480165.1 uncultured Flavobacteriales bacterium | reverse complement strand
GTGGGTGGTACGACTTCAAGAGGCTTTCCTGACTTCCACAACTTATACTTTAGAACGCCAGTATTCTCAGCGATTTGAAATACTCTACCAGTTGCGTTGAAAGCATAACCCTCTAGGGCAATCTGATCACAGGCAAGAGTCTTCTCCTCTGCCCAGTCTGCAATAGATTCGTAGCGTTGCTCTTGTGTGTCCCAGTCAATGAAACCTTGTCCAAATATATTAGATTTATATGTTCTGGCATGACGCTTCGTTTCCGTTAGGAAATAGAAACTACAACCACCAAACGAAAATGGAACATCATCCTTTATCGAAGCAAACACACAAATGGCTGGACATGTGAGAGAATAATCTATACCTGCAATAATCTTCATGTAAGTATATATTAACCACTCTGAGACGATAGTATGTAACCCGCAACATCATCAGAAGTTTTAACACCGCCACCTTCATCATTTACAATACTGCTCTCTGACCACGACGAACCAGAAACAATCAAACCTTTGCTCTTTAATGCCTCGACAAGCGCCTTAAATTCAGACCATACTATGACTCTACCATTGGGAGTATCTGTATCTGTCGATGAATTATTTATCCAGCCCTCATTCATCAGTTTATACAAATCAAGCACAACATGAACTTCTGTAGTTAATAGATCAAGAGACCAATCTGTAAAGTTTATGACACCAGTAGTACCGGCATTACGTCTACCGTACAATTCACCACCTATTTCAATACCACCAAGAATAGGCCAATAAGCCCAAGATTTGGTTTTAGTATAGTCCCATTTTAAACCGGTGTTGGTGGTTTTCATTCCACCATCTGCATCGCGGGGAATGGCTTCAAACTGCTGATTGTCAGTTCCAATTACGTCAGAGATAACATTTATTCTAGAATTGCCAGCCTTATAATCTGATTCATCATCATATTTTGCAACGTAAGTTCCTGCATCGAATGCTGCATTATCAAAACCACACTGTCTAAGTATATTCCACTGACGTTCCCATTCATCTCTGGGATACACTGTTGGTTTTGCATCTGATCTAGACCATCCAGGCGAATATCCTAAAATATTATCATCAATTGTGTTTTTACTCGAAGTTTCATACGCTTGTCCATAACCAATGTAGCAAAATACTTCCTTGACATTCGCCGATCTAAGTGCATCCGTAGCAACTTTCCACGCAGCAACCTGATCTCCTCTAGTTTCGCCTGGTGTTCCTGTTGGTGTAAACGGAGTGGCATATGTTTGAAGAATACCTATTCCAGTCGAACCACCAATAGAAGGATTAGTCACTGAACTTGCATAACTCCTTGCTTCATCAATAAGCATACCTGTTCCTGCATTGTTAGGATAATATCCTTGTCTTTGGTCTGCATTACCTTGAATGTCTCCTGCCACATAACCAGCAGGATTTCCAATCATAATACGATCAAATGTTCTACCATTTAATGCCTGTTCTATGATCTGTTTTTGTACAAAGTATAGTCTACCATTTTCTGCACTGTTTCCTTGACCAGAAATATTACCCGCTGCTGGGGTGTGAAGCCAATCTGAACGACTTCCGGAAGTTCCACCTGCAACGCCATATGAATCTCTATTTGAACTGAAAGCAGAAAAATTAACCAAGAAAAATGGTGAACGATCTACTGTCCTACCACCATTACCAGAAAAGGATAAGTTAAAATCAACCACACCCTGATCAAATACTCTAGATTGATAAACTGTTCGCACCTTCACCACACCAGAACCAGTCACCCCACCAACACCAACGGAAAACGTTGTCCCTGCGGTTTGATTCCATCTACCATAACTTACACCAGATGTTTGAAAAGCATGTTGTAGTCTTACATCACCGTCAGAATTATCATAGTCAACAGTAACAACAGGGTTAGTTGAAATGACGGGAGTAGAAGGACTTATAGAAACAGAAGAAATCTTACCAAAGTTAGGATCACTCGGCATTCTTCTAGGTGTAACGGGTCGATCATACTTGATACTAGTATCACCAACCACCGTTGCATCAGACTTCTCGGTAATTATCTTTCCTGAACTAACTTTTGGTTTGTTTAAACTCAAGAAGTCACTCCTGTCCATGTTATACTATCGAATGTACCACCATATGTTACGGTTGCGGTTAGTGTTCCACCTGCCACAACATTACTAAGTGATAAGTTAGTGATGTTCGCATTGAGCATTGTACCGTAGTCTATAGTGGCACCAGTGGTTCCCTCACTGTTAGTAAGAGTCACAACACCTGTGAGGTTACCCGTCATAGTCACATCAGTGGCAGGAACGGTTCTGACATTGATGCTGTTACCCATTCCATTGTGGTTACCGCAGTAGTAGTACAGAGTTGCAGGGGCGTCCGCAGGAACAATGAACACTGCATTTGCTCCTGCTTGACCTTGTGTTCCATTGGTTGTCCAACCATCTGTGTATTGACCACCCGAACCATTTTCGGTAGTGGCTAATCTGAATGGGTGACTTGTCGAAACTCCAGAGAGATCAAAGGTATACTGAACACCTCTAGTCATGGATAGAACTGGCTGTGCAGCACCATCGATGATATAGTTACTAGAGCCGTTGTTCGTAACAACGTAGGCAACTTCTGCATCGACGATCTCACCAGTTGCACCAAGGACGTAGCCATATCCAGTAGCACCAGAGATAGCAGCACCATCATCGTACCACTGGAAGGTCGTGGTAGGAGCAGGAAGACCCGTAGAACCGTAGGTGAGGAACGTCATGCGTTCTCCTACGTCTGGGTTCGTGGTAGATCCTGCGGGGGTTCCTGAGAAGTATGGAGCAAAATTACTAGAACCAGTAGCGGTAATTGTACCGAAGGATACGGTAGCACTAGTGGCACCACCCGAAGTATTATCGATTGTTACCTTACCGCTAAGTGGTCCAGTAGCCGATGGCGTGTAAGACGCCAGAGTTGCACCACTGATAACTGACGAATTCTGAGTCCATTCGTATACAGTGCTTGGAACTGGCCAACCAGTAGCACCAGCGTTATTGATACTCACCTGAGTTCCAACGGTAACACCAGTAGCCGAGGCACTAGGTGTTCCTAAGAAACTAGCAGCAGCATTTGCGGGGCTAATGTTGTTGAACACAACCGAGGATGCACTTGTACCATGAACGTTACCAATATTAATAGTAACAGTAATATCTGAGGTATTCCTAATCTCGAATTGTTCAGTCTTCTTACCTTCATTATTGAGAGTGCCTGTATCAACAATCGAGGCATCCACTGTTCGTGATCCAATGCTATCTGTAACAGTAGCAGTCGCTCCTGGCACTGGCACACCATTGTAGTAAATACCTCTGACATTAACCGTATCACCAACTCGATTATTGATAGAAGGGTTAGCAAATATGGGTCCAGAATCACCAACATAGAATGAAGGTGCTACACCAACAGTACCAAAGTTAAGTGTTCTCTGTGTTGATCCGTAGGTGTTTGTAACCGTGATTTTACCAGTTAGAGTAGTACCAGTAATTCCTGTTGTGTATGTTCTAGAAGCCTCACCACCTATGACACTATTATCAATTGTCCACACATAAGAGGTAGACATTGGTTGAGTTCCTGACGCCGTAACATTTTCAATACTTACCTGAGTCCCGACAGTAACACCAGTAGCCGAGGCACTAGGCTGTACGAGGAAGGAAGGAGAAAGACCGACCTGTCCTTCTGCGATCTGATATGCGGTTCCTTCGCTGTTCGTTAGTGTAACTCCTGCACTTATTCCACCAGTCGCAGTTGTGGTATAGGAGGATGCGTTTGCCCCACCAATAGGAGATCCATTCAGGAACCACTGATATGTGGCAGTAGGTGAAGGGTTACCAGAAGAAGAGAAACTAACACTGATGCTTTCTCCTGATACACCAGTCGTATCACTCAGCACTGGAGATGAGGTAAACGATGGAGGTAGTAACTGATCTGTTGAAAGTATAGAAACTTTAATGTCATCCATTACTCTTTTATTAAAAGTGGTTCTGACATGAAGATTTCCCTTTGGTTCTATTTCAATTGGAACATTAAACACAACAGATGCAGTTCCGCCATTAGGAATGTTAAACTGTTGGAATGGTCCTGCTTGTTTTCTACCATTTTGTCCGTAAATGTATCTAAGTTGACCTCTTAATTTAGTCCCAGTAGAACCTGCAAGCAAAGTAACCAAGGCAGCACCTGTCCCACCTTCGACAACAGGATCAGGTGAGTACGTCACTGTTGATATTTTACCAAAGGAGGCTTGAGATGGTTGGATTATTGGAGCAACAGTACGCTTTATAGGTTGTTTACCTTCACCTACCACGGACTGCTGCAACTCAATCCGTCCATCTGATGATTGTGTTGCATCAGTTCCTGGCGAACGTCGTCCCCTTCGGTTTTCTTCAGGTAAAGCCATTTACGATCTCCGTCTAGATACAAAAATACCGCATTGTATGTATAAAAAAACAGGGAGGGGAGTTTTCTCTCCCCTCCCTACGGAGGTCATCTCAAATATAAAAAACTATATCAATCTGCGGCGCGTTCACGACGAGCAGGACGATCAGCCCGCATTGGGCCATCACCACGCTCTACGATCTTAGCACCACCGTCCCAGATTCCTGTGACGGTTCTTGCACTCCAAGCAACACCGCGAGCGGTGAAGGGGAGGACTGCAAAAAGCAGTACCCAAGTGCATAGAGGAAGTCCGAAGACTCGTTTACCAAGCCACCCACAGGGGCAGCAACTTTTAGCCGAACATGTCATTTCATTTGCTTTTGTAGCCATTTTTATTATCCTTTATTAAAATTGATTCAGAAACTAAGAGTGATAACACTGCGGAGAACGAACTGTCCCGAATCGGAACCAGCACGCCATCCAGTGTTATCAGTTACAAAATTATTACCAAGACTCTGAAGGGCATACCCGAGGGTATTAGTCCAGACGAGTCCGTGAGCGAGATCATAGTTACCACCTACGGTGAGGAGGTTAAGACTACCATCATAGTCACCAAGTTCCCACTGTGCAAAGCCTTCAAAATCATCGAAGCACTTGTATGCAGCGGTAGTGACGATGGACCAGTTGTTGAGACTGCCTCCATCATCATTGACAATCCAATCAGCACCGATGCTGAGAGGGCCTTCGGCATATACACCACCGAAAGTGAAACTGTTCACACCTTCCGTGACAGAATCATAAGCCCAACCACCGTTAAGAGAAACAGCAGCATCCACATGGTAAGTCGCAGCAACACCGATGGCGTAGTTGTTGTCACCGACTCCTGCACCAGCGGTGTCGAAACCGTTGTTGTAGAAGGCACTGACTTCAAAGTCTCCGAAGGATCGGAAGGCTTCAACACCAGTTCCTCGTCCCTGACCAAAGGTAAGGGCTGAGACGCTGTAGTTGAGGGTTGTGAGTTGGGTTGGGTCGGTGACGTATCCAGCATAGAACTGGGGAACAAACTGTCCGACTCGGATGTTTGCTTCGTCGAACATGCGAAGAGT
>CAJQPH010000180.1 GCA_905480165.1 uncultured Flavobacteriales bacterium | reverse complement strand
TGTAAATGAATGATTAAGAATTTCCATTTGTTTGATTAGAAAATTATGCGATCATGGTTTTTTAATCATTATTGTAACAAAAATTATTTTTTTGGTTTACCTATCGATGTTGATTATACCCTAATGATTATTGAAAATATTTCTTGTTTTAGTCTGAAATCAGATTACAAAAGCTTCACACTAACGATGAATGACGCTTCTATTTATTTGGGTTACCTTATGCATTTCAAGCACTTGAAAATTTCGAGTATGGAGTTGGTTTATCAGAAAAACGCAGGTGTAAGGCAAAGGAAGGGAACCAAACACCCTATTCGGAGGATGAAGAAAAAGATAAATCATACAGGTAAATTACTTCAATACCTTTCCATGCATCAATATGATATTCTCCTATATGAGATTTCGTTTAGTAATGGGTGGCGAATAAAAATGACGTCGAACTGCTGGGTATCTATTTACACGAATACCCAAAAGGAAAGAAATGAACTATTCGATACAATAATCGGTGGCTTTGGATATGACAAAATACCTTTAGACGCTAAAATACCTAACCTTACGTATGCTATGAATTATGACCGTCCACCTACCACAATAGGCATTGATCAAACACCAGATGAGTTTTGGATGGAAGACGAAAAAGACGAATGGCGCACAAAGAATGCGTTTTAACCTAAAAAAATAATTTACGAAAATAGTTGACCTATTTTTTTATAAAGCTTAAGATTTTTTCATATTCTTTATACTCAATTGTTAATAGATAAACACCACTTTCAGTTTGACTTATGTCAATCCAGTTATTTTCTGCTGTCATCAAGTTGCTGTAAACGAGTTTACCCTCTATACTAAGTATTTTAATTCGTGCTCCATTAAGGCTTTTTGAAAACGTAAAACGACCGGTATTCGGATTTGGATACAGAATAATATTATTTAGTAGGTTTTCTTCGATACCAACTGTACAGTCTTCTACTATGATGGTCACTTCACTTGAAGCTGAACATCCATTGTTATCTGTGTATTCGTATGTAATAACATGTGTTCCAATTCCAGCTGATGAAGGCGTAAAAACATTCCCACTCATCCCAGGTCCAAAATACGTTCCTCCTGCTGGAGAACCTTGAAGATTGAATACATTGTCGGTGAGACATGCCACCGACTCAGGACTAACCAATGAAACGTTCGGTCCGTTTTCAACAGTTATGGTGATTTGAGTAGATGCCGAACAACCATTATTGTCGCTGTAAGTATAGCTAATGGTATGTGTTCCTGGTCCAGCATTTGATGGGTTGAATGAAGCACCGCTCATGCCTGGTCCAGCATAATTACCTCCGGAAGGAGAACCTTGAAGATTGAATGGCGCTGCTGAGCTACAAACCGAATTGTTTGGTGTAGTCAGTGATACATTGGGAAGGTCATTTACCACTACTGTAGCTGATATCGAGTTGGTTCCATTATTGTTACCTACTGTTAAAGACACCGTATACGTACCAGAATTCGTGTACTGGTGAGAAGGATTGGCATCCGTACTGGTTGTTCCATCTCCAAAATTCCAATTCCAATTGTTCACTCCACCTGTTGAATTGTCATCAAACTGAATCACATCACCCAAGCAAATAGATGAATTTTGTGGACTAAATGACGCTGATGGAGGTGTATTTGTAGCATCTCCAGTAATGTTAATGTTGTCTATGAACAAATTATTACCATTGATACCGTTGTTGACAGATTCAAATTTGATAATCACACCACTAATTCCAGAATAGGCATTCAAATCAATGACAAAACAATCGGATCCAACCGTTCCCATACACCAATCTCCTGCTGCTGGAACAAACTCAACTGTAGAGGTGTATGCGGTTGCAAATGAACCTGTACCATCTTCAGCGTAACTCGCTAAATATTGGAAGGTAGCTCCACAATCTGTGGATATCAAAATCGCTAAAGAATCTCTGGATTCTTGATTGTATCTTCTGAAAGCATGCTCAAAGGACATCTCAATGTTACTGTATGAACCAAAATCAAGTGCTGGTGTCTGAAAAGCGTCTCTTTCATCACCATTCTCATAGTTGAAAAAATCCATTTTCGCAGCTTTATCGCCAGGTGTTGTTCCAACAACGGATACAATTTCCCAAGTAATACCGTTGTCAGGATTGCTCATATACCAATCATTCGCTGCAAAGCTATTGGATTCGAAATCTTCTGTAAAAGGCAAGCCAACATAAGTGTCGTAGAGGTAATAGTCTGATGTCATGTTATCGTTAAGTACGTTCGCATCTGGATTTCCATCAGGGTTGGAGGTCGTAATGCTAAAAGTAGATGCACCTCCATTTCCATTGAAGACAGGTAGGGTAACGGTAACCGATGATCCTGATGGGATGCTCCCAGTGTAGGTCATTGATTGGGCACCTCCTCCGTAGTCGTAATCTAAATCAACAGAAGATACGGATTGCGAGCCGTAATTAAAGAGGACTACTTGCGCTTCTATTGAAGCATCACAAATGGTCCCTTCAGGATTTAAAATTTCACTCACACCAATATCATAGGAAAGATTGGAAGATATACAAAAGTTATTGACTTCTTCTGTCCCGTAGTCTGAATTGGCAGCCTGTATTTCGGCTACTACATTTCCACTTGACTCCGATATATTATATGACCCATCCACTGTACATGATCCGTATTGACTTCCGTACATTCCATCTCCATAACCATCAGTAATGGTAAAGACATAACATCCCGCTGCAAGACAGACATCACTTTGATAGGTCTCACCACCGGTAATATCGGTGTAAGGTCCACCTGAAGCAAGGATTGCTGTTCCGCCCGGTTCGGTAATGTTCCATAGAACCTCTGATCCCCAGCAATCTGTCGTAACTTCTACGGTTGCAATTTGACCTGTGGGAATGATATTAAAATTAGAGCTTTGAGCATTGTTAGAGTTGTTTTGATCCGTATTTCCGTTTGGTGAGTTACAA
>CAJQPH010000179.1 GCA_905480165.1 uncultured Flavobacteriales bacterium | reverse complement strand
TCAATGACAGCACATTTGCCATTAAACGAATCGAAGCAAATGTGTCTCCCAATGCCAACCTAAATTTTGTTAAAGACTTCTATTTCAGGCATGATTTTGAAAAGGTAAATAATGCCTTTTGGATGCTCAAAAAAGAACGGTTTATCGCAGACATCAAGTTGACAAAAAAATCAAAAGTTTATGGTTTTTATGCGAGAAAATTCAGTGAAAGGAGCGAGTTTATAATAAATAGAAAGAAGGATGATCAATTCTACAATACGCAAAACACTGTCGAAATTGCAGCAGACGCAAATTCGAAAACAAAAGAGGAATGGCAATCATTAAGAACAAAAAAGCTTAGTAAACAAGAGCAAGGCATTGGCAACATGATTGATTCTCTTAACGAGACGCCTTATTTTAAACGACTTAAAAACCTGGCTTACATGGCAACAACTGGCTATCATCCACTTGGAATTCTTGAAGTTGGTAATGTCTTTTCATTGGTTAGTGTTAATCCTGTAGAGAAATTTCGTGTAGGATTGGCTTTGAGAACTTCCAATAAATTTTCAAAAAAGATTGAATTGGGACTCAATGGAGCCTATGGTTTTGGTGACAAAAGAATGAAATATGGAGGCCTTGTTAGATGGAACCTCTCACAAAGAAAAAGATCTTTACTATCCGTGTTTTACAATTACGACATTGAACAAATAGGCGTTTCTCCATACGCAGTCTCAATGGGTAATACCTTCGCTACTGTTCTCAGTACTGCTCCTTTTGACAAGCTGACTTTTATCACAAAAGCGGGGTTAAACATAGAAAAAGACATCAAAAAAGACATTGTTGCCTTTGTTGGACTTGAATGGAAAGAATACCGGCCATTAGGCTTGGCTAATTATTTACAAGGCAATTCTCAAAATGGGTCTTTTGATACTATCTCTCAAATAAAAACGAGCGAAATAACGGCACGAATAAGATGGGCAAAAAACGAGGAGTTTATTTCAGGAGCATTTGACAGAACAAGCCTTCGCTCCAAATATCCAATCATTGCAATACAAGGAGTTTTTGGTGTTAAAGGTGTTTTCGGAAGTATGTATTCTTATCAAAAAATAGAGCTTCAACTAGAGCACAATACACAAGTTGGCATTCTAGGCAGGTTATATTACGGGGCCAAAGCAGGTTATATCTTTGGTGCTCTTGCATACCCCCTATTAAATGCTCATCCCGGGAACCAATCCTTGTGGCTGATGTCATCAGCCTTTAACAAGCTTAATTTTTTAGAATTTATAAGTGATCAGTATGTTGAAGGTTTCATTGAGAACCACTGGGATGGATTTTTCTTTAATAAGGTCCCTCTCATCAAAAAGCTAAATTTAAGATTGGTAAGTTCCGCACGTATTGCCTACGGTGACCTTAGTTCTCGGCATCAATCAGAAATGATATACCCAGATTTCATAAGGGACTTTGATAAAATACCCTACATAGAAAGTGCTATCGGAATAGAAAACATATTTAAATTCATTCGAGTGGATTTGGTTTGGAGAATGACTCACAATGATCCTGGGTCAAATCCTTTAGGCATTAGAGCTAAACTTGCTCTTAATTTTTAGTACATTGGCGAAGTGAACTTATATACTGAAAATATATTTAAAAGCTATAAGGGCAAAAAGGTTGTCCAAGACGTTTCTATTGAGCTTAAACAGGGTGAAATTGTAGGGCTTTTAGGTCCAAACGGAGCAGGGAAAACCACATCTTTCTATATGATTGTTGGACTTGTTAGACCTGATAGCGGAAAAGTTTTTCTAAATAATGTAGAAATCACACATCTCCCCATGTATAAAAGGGCCCAAATGGGTCTGGGCTATCTTCCCCAAGAAATATCAGTTTTCAGGAAGCTTAGTGTAGAAGACAATATCATGGCTATCCTTGAAATGACATCAAAAAGTGCAGTAGAAAGAAAGCACAGACTTGAGGAACTTCTTGAAGAATTCAATCTAAATGAATTCAGAAAAACTTTGGGAAACAGGCTTTCTGGAGGAGAAAAAAGAAGAACTGAAATTGCGAGGGCATTAGCAACTGACCCCCAGTTTGTTTTGTTAGATGAACCATTTGCAGGCGTCGATCCGATAGCCGTTGAGGACATTCAAGAAATAGTTTCAACACTTAAAAAGAAAAATATTGGTATACTTATAACAGACCACAATGTTCAAGAAACCCTATCCATAACTGATCGGGCTTATTTGCTTTTTGAAGGAAGTATTTTAAAGTCTGGTACTGCTGAAGAACTGGCCAATGATGAGCAAGTAAGGAAGGTTTACCTCGGTAGAAATTTCGAGCTGAAGAAAAAACTATCTGATTAAATTAACAAACCCGCTCTTCATTTCGGTTACAAAAGGATTTGCACAACTTCTATATTTTATCACATAGGAATACAGCCCATCTTGACTTTGTAATCCATTAAATGTGCCGCCCCAGCCCAATTGAAAATTTTCGGTTTTGAAGACAAGTTCACCCCATCGATTATATATCGCCAACTCCCACCTTAATATCTCAAAATCTGTTACCGCATTAAAAACATCATTTATCCCATCCGCATCAGGGATAAAAGTATTCGGTACATATAAAACAAATGGCTCAACAAAGACTTCTTGTCTTATAGAATCATTACATCCAAACTCGTTATAAACTACTTGTAATGGGTAGTCACTTCCGGCATTTAAATAATTGTGACTAAAACTTGATTCAGGACTTGTAAATTGATTTTGATCAAAGAAATAGAAATAGTTTGTAGCTCCAATGGACTGATCAATGAAGTCCACCTTGTTATCACACACATCAATGTTCTGAGGATTCACTTGAAAGCCAGCAATAGGTGAAGGGTAAACCGTAAAAATATCTTGCTGCATTAAATACAATGTATCCACACATCCTTCCAAAGAAATTACCGTCAAACCCACGCTATAACTGCCAACATCCGTATATACATGAGTTGGGCTAAAATATTCGGAACCACTTCCATCACCAAAATCCCAAGAATAAATGGCTGGACCATCAACACTGCTTAAATTAACAAACTGTGCCAAGCTAGGTGCGCAATGCAAACCATCTATAAAATCAAAATCAATCGTAGGTTCCGCGAAAACATATATAAGCGCACTTATTGAATCTACACAGTTCTCATGTGTTCCAGTTAACTGAACTTCTTGAAAGCCAGGAGTATCAAATTGGATTCCCGAAATGATTAAATCCGCCGATGTTGTTGTAGAAGCATTCGGTCCAAAATCCCACTCATATAATGCATTCGGAGGTCCACTAACCAGTGCTTCAAAATCATATAATCCATCGGTAATACATAAAGAGTCATTATTTGTAAACGCCAAAGAAATAGGTTCATTTAAAGTGATTTCTGTTGTAGTGGTATCCGAACAGTTTTCAACGGATTCACCAATAAGTTGAACGGTATATGTTCCAGGAGATAAATAAGTGTAATTCGGATTAAAAGAAGTACTTTGATCAGAATTTGATCCATTATTTCCGAAATTCCAAAGTATTGAATTTACATTGGCATAAGCTCCTGAAAAATCAATTGTTAAACCCAAACATTCAATTTCATCAGGTAACAGTATGTCTACAACTGCTTGTTCAACAACAAAAACGGAATCTTCAAAAAAGGTATTGCAATCACCATCATCTCCGTTTAATATGATGGTATGATATCCGGAGCTAGAAAATGAAATATTTGGAATATCAATACCATTGAAATTCTCTAAACTAGCATCAGGGTCTAGCTGCCATTGAAAATTAGCAGACAAATTGCTAGAGACCCCGTTAAACTCAAAATTATTTCCTGTAATACATAAAGAGTCCTCAGCTTCCCATGACAAAGAAAAAGGGTTGTTCACTGTAATTTCAATATAAGCTGTATCCGTGCAATCCCATCCGGGATTAACTATGAGTTGAGCAATGTAACTTCCTGGAGAGGGATAAGTGAAAAATGGAGTAAAAGAAGAGCTGACATCAGTGTTGGTTCCAGGAACTCCAAAATCCCATGAATAATTTGTACCCCCGTACGAATTGTTTTCAAAATCAACAGTAAGACCTTGACAAAATGAGATGAAAGAACTCAATTCTTCTTGAGTGGGTAATATCGCCTGCATGGTGATGTTGCAGTCAAAAACCTTAAATAAAAAGTCTCTAATTGTTTCACCTATGAGTTGGCCATTTCTATACTCTTGAACGCGGACACCAACAACCATTAAACCAATGATACTTGGATTTACAGTAAACATACCATTGGCATCAATCGAACTTGTAGAGCCTGGTCCTAAAGGTGACGCGGCATTAAACCCTCCAAGCCACTGCACGGGGAAATATGGCGGAGGTGGAGATTGGTTCGGAGCGGGATCCAAAGAACTTGCTCCTGTATATGGTGAAACCAAAGTATACACCAATTCATCACCGTCAGGATCTGTAGCCGAATGGTCAAAAACCAACTCCTGTCCAACACAAAGCAATGTAGGCGGATAATTTGAAAACCTTGGACTACTGTTATTTGTAATTCCTGTCTCTGATCCGGGAATGTGTGTGGTGAGCGTTAGTCCCGTGTCATCTGGATTGACTATGTTGGTAACATTTGGGCCCCTGCAACATCTTTGATATGACACAGTATACCCACCAACTACTGGTGGGAGAAAAATCGTTTTTTCATATATGGCTCTTTGAACGCAAACATCAGTTGGAGCTGTTGCACAAGGGTTGTCAAAATCTATAGGCAACGTAATATAACCAGGAAAAAAAACATTGACATTTTCAATGAGGGAATTGTTATTATAAACGGATAGCTTCAGTGGGTCATCAAACCAGGCGCCCTCGGCATTACAATCACGGTATATGGTAATGTAAAATTTATAATTCCCTCCTCCTAAATCATCATAATAGATATCACCTCCAATAATATGATCGGCTCGGCTATTAAAAGCCATCATTAAAAAAATGATGATTGCTATTCCTTTCATTTCTAATAGTTAGACGCAAATTAGAGCGAAATGTTGTTTAATTCCACATCCCAGATTGATGTTTTGTACTTATATCCATATTTTTTTACAAATTTTGAGCCAATAATTGTTTTACCATGTCCTCCTCCGGAGAAAATAATTAAACGACCAAAGAAGTTTTTCGCATAAAAATTATAATAATCACTGCGAGACGGGTTTGCAGGATAACTCAGATTATATATTTCCGATGTTGGCCCGCTTTCTTTAAGAAGATTTATGGCTCGAATAACATCATTGCGATGGACTAAGTTTACCGGGACGTCAGCTCCTAAATTCTTTTCCTTTTTCAGTAAATGTATTGTTGGATGGCGATCCTCTGAAATCAATCCTGATAAACGCAAAATGGTATACTTTCCCGGGAACATTTTTACCACTTCCTGTTCTGCCTTGAATACAACATGTTGCTCATCCACATTCGATTCTTCATTAACAAAGCCTTCTTGATTTTGATATACACCAGTGGAGCTTGTATACACAACATGTTTGGGATCTGTCAGATTAAGACAAATGTTTTTTATTACTTGTGCATAATTAGAAAATCCACTTGGTGGCAACATAATAATCACAAGATCAAAAGAGGTGACTTCCAAATTTAAATCAGCTGACTGAAAATCAAGCTCAACAAGTTTAAGTTTTGACTCAAAAGAGACCCACTTGTGAACATCCCTTGTGGCTACATACACGTCCTGATTTTCATCCAAAAAAGATTCAAGCAATTCTTTTCCAAGCCAGCCCACACCAAAAAGTAAAATCTTTTTTTTACGCATTGCGATTTCTATAAAATCATGAATCTATTCACAAAGAAAAACAAAATACAAGGAATTGAGAAATTCAACAGTTCTTGTCAATGAATTGTTTGTAGTATTTTTACCTTTGTAAAAATTTCATCAATATGTACGACGTAATTGTAATAGGATCTGGCCCAGGAGGATATGTAGCAGCCATTAGATGTGCCCAATTGGGTATGAAAACAGCTTTAGTAGAAAAGTATGACACCTTGGGTGGCACCTGCCTGAATGTTGGGTGTATCCCATCCAAAGCCTTGCTGGATTCTTCAGAGCACTACCACAATGCAGCGCACACGTTTGACAAGCATGGGATCGACCTGAATGACCTAAAGGTGAATTTAGAGCAAATGATGAAAAGAAAGAATGAAGTCATAAGTCAAACTTGTGACGGAGTAAAATTTTTAATGGATAAAAATAAAATTGACGTCGTTCATGGTCTTGGTTCATTTATTGACAAAAACACCATTGAAGTAAGTAAAAAAGGAGAAAAATCATCTCAACTTAAAGCCAAGAATTTTATCATCGCTACAGGCTCTAAACCGAATTACTTTCCGGGAATGGAACCGGATAAAAAGAGAATTATAACTTCTACAGAAGCGCTAAACCTAAAGGAAATCCCAAAGAAAATGTTGGTTATCGGTGGTGGAGTAATTGGATTGGAACTGGGATCCGTATACAGAAGACTTGGAAGTCAAGTAGAAGTCATGGAATATTCGTCAAGAATATTATCCTCAATGGATGAAACTGTTGGTAAAGAATTTTCTAAAATCCTCAAGAAAGAGGGATTCAAACTTCACTTAGAGCATCAGGTACAAAGTGTAGTTAACAAAGGAAAACATGTAGTACTAAAAGCGCTAAACAAAAAAGGCCAAGAGGTTCAAATGGAAGCTGACTACTGTTTGGTTGCTGTTGGAAGAAAAGCATATACAGAAGGTCTTAATTTAGAAAATGCGGGGCTCAAAGTGAATGAAAGAGGGCAAGTTGACATCAATGACAATATGCAAACAGCAGTATCAAATATTTTCGCCATTGGTGATGTAGTTAAAGGTGCTATGTTGGCGCACAAGGCAGAGGAAGAAGGCGTGTATGTTGCTGAATTTATGGCCGGTCAAAAACCGCACATTAACCACAACCTAATCCCTGGAGTGGTCTACACGTGGCCAGAAGTCGCAGCAGTTGGTAAAACTGAACAAGAACTTAAAAAGGATAATATAGAATATAAATCAGGCACATTTCCCATTCGAGCCTTGGGAAGAGCAAGAGCGAGTATGGATATTAGCGGAATGATAAAGATTTTAGCCGATAAAGAAACTGACGAAATTTTAGGTGTTCATATGATTGCCCCAAGAGCTGCAGATTTAATTATGGAAGCGGTCACGGCAATGGAATACAGGGCCTCGGCAGAGGACCTCGCAAGAATATGTCATCCGCATCCCACTTACACGGAAGCCATTAAAGAGGCGGCATTAGCAGCAACGGATAATCGCCCACTTCATATTTAATCTTTCTGACTCCAAATTTGCCAACTTTTCATAGCTTGTTCGCTGAGCATGCTCGAACCATTCAATATTTGGGCACCATTATTTTCTGATTTTTTTAAGAAAACTGTTTTGGATGGGTTATAAATTAGATCGATAACCAAATGTTCTTTGGACAGGTGTTCATAAGGAAAGAAAACCTCATCTTCAACCAAAGGATAGCTCCCCACTGGAGTACAATTCACAACCAACTTACAGGCATCAACCATGTAGTTATTGATTTCTTCATAGGTAAAGACATCATTAGAATCATTGGGTTGACGAGAAATAAAAAGGACTTCCAAGCCTATTTTTTTTAATACAAAGTCGATGGCCTTTGATGCTCCTCCCGTTCCAATAACCATTGCCTTTTCATGTTTGTTGGTTAAAAATGGTTTTATACTTTGCCTAAATCCAAAAACATCAGTGTTATATCCAATCAATTGCCCTGAAACAACTTTAATGGTATTCACTGCCCCAATTTTTTTTGCTTCATCATCGACTCTGTCAAGAAATGGAATAACTGCCGTTTTATAAGGAATAGTAACGTTTAGTCCAGTATAATTGTAAACGGCATCATTGAAAAATGATTTTAGGGCTTCAATATCCTGAAATTCTAAATTCTCATAAGATCCATCGATATCGTTTTTTGAAAAGAAATCCGTGAAAAACTGTTGTGAGAAAGAATGATTTAATGATTGTCCGATAAGTCCGAAACGCGAATTTGACATATTCAAAAATACAACTATTTCGTTGCTTTTCTTTTCAATGAGGCTTAAGTAAAGTACTTTTGCTATATGCAAGGTTTAGTCATCAAATCAACTGGTAAATGGTATAAAGTTCTTTTAGAATCAAATACCACAGTGAATGCAACGATAAAAGGGAAGCTTCGATTAAAAGGAATTAAAACTACAAATCCCATTGCCGCTGGTGATATAGTAGAGCTGATTACTAAGAAAAGTGGAGATGAAGACCAATTCGTAATACAAGCGGTTCATGATAGAACAAACTATCTGGTTCGAAAATCAACCAACCTAAGCAAACAAATGCAGATAATTGCTGCCAATATTGACAGAGTTTACTTGGTCGCTACACTTAAATCACCAGTGACTCAAATTGCCTTTATAGATCGTTTTATTGTTGCTGCAGAATCATTTAGAATACCTACTACCATTTTGTTTAATAAAACAGACTTGTACCCTTCCAAAGAATTAAAACAGCTTGAAGCATTGATAAAAATATATTCTCATATCGGCTATCCTTGCCACAAAATTGTAGCTGAAGATGAAAAAACCGTTGCTTTTATGAGGGATGAGATTAAAAACAAAAAAGTAATGATCTCAGGAAATAGCGGTGTCGGAAAAACGACTTTGGTAAATACGCTCGATCCCAATTTAAATCTACGAGTAGGAGAAATCTCATCTGCGCATGAACAAGGCAAACATACAACAACCTTCTCTGAAATGCATGCTCTGAATAGTGGAGGGTTTATTATTGATACTCCTGGCATAAGAGCTTTTGGTCTTGTTGATCTTGAAAAGGAGCATTACGCCCATTATTTTCCAGAAATGCGTGATTTATTAGGAAAATGCAAGTTTCATAACTGTTTACATGTAGAAGAACCGAATTGCGCCATCAAGTCATCGGTACAAGATGGTGACATTTTTGAAACAAGGTATCTAACTTATCTTCAACTAATGAATGAAGATAAAACAGATCCCTATCGAAGAAATGAATTTAAATGAGAATCTTAGTTCAACGCGTCACCAAGGCTACAGTTCATATTGAACAAAATCCATACGCCCAAATTAAAAATGGTCTTGTTGTTTTTGTTGGCATAGAACATGAAGATGATGAATTAGATGCCGATTATTTGGCTTCAAAATGTTCCGCTCTTCGGGTTTTTGATGATAAAAATGACAAAATGAACCTTTCTGTCAATGATGCCTATGGGTCGTTGCTTGTTATCAGTCAATTTACTTTGCACGCAATGACGAGGAAAGGAAATAGACCAAGCTTTATGATGGCAGCAAAACCTGAAAAAGCAAAAGCGTTGTATGAATATTTTATTCGTAGAATGAATTCTTTAGTGAATTCAGAAATTAAAACTGGAATATTTGGCGCGAATATGCAGGTGGAGCTGATCAATAATGGACCTGTTACGATCCTTATCGATTCTAAAAACAAAGAATAAAAATTCATTTGACTACATTTGAGTATGAATCTACTCACTGAGAATAGACTAAATGATCTCTTAAATAAACAAAGAGCTTTTTTCAAGAGTCATACCACTAAAGATGTTTCTTTTAGAAAAAGAAATCTTAAAAAATTGCTTCGCGTCGTCGAATCACACGAAAGTGAAATAGCAGATGCATTAAAAAAAGACCTGAAAAAGTCTTTTCAAGAGGCATACCTTACCGAAATAAGTTTGGTCAAATCAGAAATTAAATTTCATCTAAAAAACTTGAATAAATGGACAAAGGTTCAACGTGTATCGACACCTATTTATCTTTTACCTTCAAGAAGTAGAATTCAACAGGAGCCCCTTGGAGTCTCTCTTATCATTGCTCCATGGAATTACCCTTTCCAACTTGTCTTTTGCCCTTTGGTTGGAGTTATCTCCTCAGGGTGTTGTGCCATATTAAAACCTTCCGTAGACGCCCCGAATACCGCTTTGCTTATGGAGAAAATGATCTCAGAGGTTTTTGAAGAAGATTATGTCAGTGTCGTTCAAGGAGATATCGCAGAAACAACCTTGTTATTAAAAAACAAATTCGATCATATCTTTTTTACAGGAAGCTCAAGAGTTGGAAAGATTGTCATGAAAGCGGCATCCGCATTTTTAACTCCAGTGGTTTTGGAACTGGGAGGAAAATCACCCTGTATTGTGGATAAAAATGCAAATATTGAAATCGCTGCAAAACGAATTGCTTGGTCAAAATCAATCAATGCAGGACAGACATGTGTAGCTCCTGATTATGTTCTCGTTCATCAAAGTGTTAAGGAGGAACTTATTTCAAAAATTGATGCGTATTGGACAAAAGCTTTTGGCGAAAACCCTATGCACAGCGTCTTTTATCCTAAAATTATAAATAATACTGCCTTTGAAAGGTTAAGTAAATTGCTTTCTGAGGGAACCATAAAGTCAGGAGGGAAAATCGATAAAACCAATAGGTATATTCAACCAACAATAATGGTTGATGTGGGGTTGGATGATGTCATCATGAAAGATGAGATTTTTGGGCCCATTTTACCAGTGATTGCCTTTGACGAACTTTCTACTGCAATTGAAATCATCGAACAGTATGAAAAACCCTTGGCTATTTATTATTATGGACCAAACAAAATAGCGAAAGAGGTGATGCATAAAACGAGTAGCGGTGGAGCCTGTATTAACGATGGACTTCTCCACATAGCAAATCACAACCTCCCATTTGGTGGGGTTGGAAACAGTGGCACTGGTTCCTATCGTGGTTATGACGGATTCAAATGTTTTAGTCATTCAAAAGCCATATTGCAGACTCCAACATGGATAGATTTGCCTTTTAAATATCCACCTTTTAAGTGGTTTAATTGGATTAAAAAAATTGTTTGACATAAAAAAAACCCCATGAAAACATGAGGTTTTTAACTGATTCAATTATGTTTATTGAACTTTAGTCACATTTACAGCATTTAAGCCTCTTTGTCCTTGCTCAACGTCATATTCGACTTGATCATCTTCTCTGATGTTATCTACCAAACCTGTTTTGTGAACAAAAACATCTTCACTTGACTCGTCATCTTTAATAAATCCGAATCCTTTTTCATTGTTGAAGAATTTTACTACTCCTTTTTTCATTGTACTTGTATTAGTTGTTATTAATCTTTATTCTGATTTCTGTGGTTCGCTTTCTGACGTTCTTCGTCTTGTGATAATGTATTATTGACTGGAGCACTCTCCCAATCAATCTCACTTCCACCCGCTGAAGACTGTCTTCTCATCTCTTTTTTTTCGAGTTTTTCTTTTTTCTTGAGATTGCGATTTTTTTCGCGTTGCTTTTTATTAAATGTTTCTTGAGATCTACCCATAATTATAAACTTGCTATTTTTTTGGCTGCATTACACTTCTCATTATCCAAGCCTGAATAATTCATTGCGAATTTCGAATTGTAAAAAGAAAGTTGTTTCTGCATCAAAATATTGGTTAGCGACACAAAAAAGAATCAAGCTTAAAAGTACCGGTTAAAACATGAACAAACTGTAAAAGTTTGCCACAACATGCTACAAAGGTAATTTATTTTTTCCGTATTTGTATGAAAGAATTTAATTGCCTTATATTTACAGTACAAAAAAATGCCCTATCTATCACATTAACAAGTGTTTATACCCATGCTTAAAATCACCCTAAAGGCATCGATTTGTTACATTACATGAAGTTTTAATCGAACCATGATGAGATACAAATTATTTTTATTGTTGACTTTTCTAATCAATCAAGTCATTATTACTGCCCAGCATACTCACGAAACCACACCAAGCACAGCGCGTGCGGATTGGGGAGAATTTGAAGAAGGAGAGCTTATAAAAACGGAACTCATTGACTACAAAGCCACACCTATTGGTAAAAAGATCCTAAAGAAAGACAAATTGCGAAAAGGATTCGAATATGTTGATTCGATAAAAATTCACCGGATGGTATATAATAGCGATGGCCTTATGGTCACGGGTTTTGTCGTGAAACCAAAGGCAAAGGGGGATTACCCTTGTATTATATATAATCGAGGAGGAAACAGAGATAGGGGAAGCCTCCTAGTTGGAACAGCGGCAGTATACATGGGGAAAATAGCATCTGCTGGATTTGTGGTAATTGCTTCAAACTATCGAGGCAATTCTAACAGCGAAGGCAAAGAAGAGTTTGGCGGCTCTGATGTGAACGATGTACTTAATTTAATTCCTACGTTATCGCAAATCGAAGGTGCCGACACCTCAAAAATAGGCATGTTTGGAATCAGCCGAGGAGGCATGATGTCATATATGGCCACTAGAAACAATCCTCAAATTAAAGCAGTTGTAGTAGTGGGAGGCATGTGCAACCTTCTCACAATGAAAAAAAACCGACCTGATATGGAATCACATGTATATGACGCTCTTATTCCTAATTATGAAAACGATTCAGAAAATCAGCTCATAAAGAGATCCGCTGTATTTTGGCCGCATGAATTACCAAAATCAACTAAATTCCTTTTCATGCATGGAACTAAGGATCAAGCCGTATCCATAGAGGAACCCCGTGAGCTACATGACAAATTCGAGGAACACAGCATAAAACACGTATTTATTGAATATAAGGGTGACAACCACGGTATTAGAAAAAATGCTGAACATGCATCTGAGCAAATCAACAACTGGTTTGACAAATATGTGAAAAATGGCGCAAAGTTTGAAGAAGAAGAAACTCGTTATGTGTTACCAAAAAAGTAACTATATTTAAGAACTCTCGTATAGAGTAATTATAAACTTAAATTAAGAAAAAATGAAAAAATTATTACTTATTGCAGGTTTTGGATTTATTATGAGTTCAAGCCTTTTTGCGCAATCGCCAGTGATGCAAGGTAGCATTATGGTTGATGCAGGTATTGGATGGCCTACCGGAAACATCATATGGCAAAATGGTGATGGAGATAATTATAAAGTAAACGGAGGGCCTTTTGCCTATGGTGGTCGATTTGAATATATGATTGCTGATGATTTTGGAATTGGAATAGACGGAAATTTTGTAAAGACCGGATTTAATTATGATGATATTGATACAATATCTATTTACGATCCTGTTACACAAACTTTTTCAGACTCAACCTATTCAGCTAATTATGACTTGACTACAAAAAGAACCAGAATCATGATTAGATTGAACAAACATATTGTTCAAAATGATCAGATGGATGCATATATCGGTGCTGGAGTTGGTTATAGAATGATCAATAGGGTTGCCTCTACAAATGGTGAACCAGATTCAGAACAAGAGGAAGCAGTAATTCCAGTAGCTTTTAGGCTTGCCTTTGGCGCTCGTTTTTTCTTCACAGAAAATTTAGGAGCCCATATTGAATTAGGTGCCTGGGGTGGTGCCCCAATTCAATTTGGATTGGCATTGAAATTCTAATTGCCATTTCATTCATATTATCAAAGCCGGGCAATCCCCGGCTTTTTTTATGGTATGTTTTTTGATCATTTAAAATAGAAAATGTTTTTACCTCGACTTATAATTATCTTTTTATTCGCAGGAGTGTTATTGAAATCAACTTCCTCACTTTGTATTCAGCAGTATACTGAAGTGGATACAATTGGGTTTTTAGAAGATGAAGCAGATGATATCAACGATGAAAACATCTACTTGTTCTCTGTCAACATTGGCAACATTATAGTTGGTAATACGATGATTAACTTCTCAGAGAAGACAATTGATCGACCCTCCATTATAGAAACGCCGCCTCCCAAATTTGGATAAACCAAATGAAAAATATCTATAAATAACAAACCGATTAAATCAATAAATAATGAAAAAACATATAATAATACTAAGCTGTATTTCAGCAATTTTATGCTCTTGCGCTGTCATTCGTCCAGGAGATGTAGGGATAAAACAAAAATTCGGAAAACTAAAAGGCAAAACCAAAACTCAAGGCCTATTATTTTACAACCCTTTTACAAGCAGCGTTGTTCGTGTTCCGATAAGAACAATTAACAGAGAAATAAAGCTCAACCTCCCATCAAAAGAAGGGCTAAATGTTCAAGCGGAAATTTCTATACTCTATCATATAGAAGAAAATAAGGTTTCAGAAATCATTTCGACTGTCGGAAAGGGTTATGAACGAACATTAATCTTAAGTACATTTCGTTCAGCTTCTGCCGACGTTTGCGCCCGGTTTTATGCCAAAGACATGCACTCAGGAAAAAGAGGTGAAATCGAGAAAGAGATAAAAAATCAAATGTCCAAATTATTGGATGACAGAGGTTTTATTATTGAAGCTGTGCTTATGAAAAGTATCACCCTTCCAAAAGGCTTGTATGCCGCAATAGAGTCCAAACTGCAAGCTGAGCAAGAAGCACAACAAATGAAATTTATTCTTCAACGTGAAGAAAAAGAAGCCGAAAGAAAAAGAATCGAAGCTACTGGAATTCGAGATGCCCAATTGATTATCAAAGAAGGTATCACAGAAGGAAACATTCAATGGAAAAGCCTCGAGGTTCTTAAAGAGATTTCAATGTCTCCAAATGCCAAGTTGATCCTTACAGATGGAAAAACACCAGTCCTGATAAACGGTGACAATGATTAATGACTAACTTTAATGACGCCTGAGGATTCAGGCGTCTATTCTAAATATTAATTATGATATTATCAACCATTGAAACTGTACCGAAAAGAGAAGTAATAGAAATCCTTGGTATTGCAAGAGGTAGTACAGTCAGAGCAAGAAATGTTGGACGTGACATCTTTGCGGGAATTAAAAATATTGTAGGTGGTGAAATTAGCGAATACACCAAGCTTCAAGCTCAATCTAGGGAACAAGCAATGCAGCGCATGATAGATGATGCTAAATCGTTAAATGCAGATGCCATTGTAAATATTAGATTCACAACGACCATGGTCATGCAAGGGGCATCAGAGATTTTGGCTTATGGTACCGCCGTTAAATTGGGTTAAATATGGAATTTGTAATCATAGGATATGGACTCATTCTAACTGTATTATTTGCTCTACTGATTTACTTTATTGTTCAGCGTATCAAAAACAAAAAGCTAGAAAAATTTGAGGAGAGAGACCATTAATTAAGGGTGCTTATACCTTCTGTAAGACTTTAACTCTATTATACCTTTTGAAGTATAAAACTTGGTTGGGAATGTCTCACGGTATCCCTTTTCGTTATAACGGTAGACCATAAAATGCAAATGAGACATCGATGAATATCCCGTACTTCCTGCCTTTGCTATTGGATCACCCGTTTTTACAAGATCATCTTTTTTAACCAAAGACCCATTCAACATTAAATGCCAATATGCTGAATAAGTTCCGTCTCCATGACTGACAATCACATGATTTCCTTTCGTTAAATATTTTTTATGTGGACCTCCCTCATTGTGATGTTGAACAACCTTGATCACCTTACCTCCTCTTGCCGCATAAATTTTACGCCCCTTTCTTAATCTAAAATCAAGAGCAAATTTGTTTTTGTGCGAAAAGGTACCATTGTATCCTTGCATGAGCATCACTTTCTTCCCTTTTTCAAATGGAAGCTGATAAACATGTTCTTCACTATCAGAATTCATTTCGTTGATTTGATTGTAAGAAATAAATGGTGATAAAAAAAAGACAAATAGAAGTAATCCCTTACAGTTCATATAAAATTAATCGATCAAATATAGTTTTAATACATCAATTACCTCGCCATGATTTTCTATGTAGCTCATGTGTCCTGCATTTGAAATCTCATGAAAATGAGTTGATTTAATGATTTCTAGATCAAACATCGCTTTGTCAACCAAGGAATCTAGCTCCCCATGAATAAATATAAAATCATCAGAATTTAATATTTTGCTTTGATCCAATCGGTCTTTCATTGCAAGTGCCGCATAAGATATGGCCTCTGGAGATATCAATTTGGCTTCTAAAATCAGCTCTTGGATTTCGGCTTTATATTCTAATTGATCAGAAAATAAGTTGGGAATTGCTTCTTGAATAAAATAATTCTTGGCTTTAAATGCAATTTTAGACACCCGCTCTCTATCCTTTTTCTTGGTAGGTGAATCGGACCAATAATTAGAGTTCAACATAATTACTTTACTGCATGATGGCATTTTTTCCTTCAACAAAAGGGCGACATAACCTCCCATACTGTGTCCAACCACATTAAAATCGTCGACCTTTTCTTTGTTTAGAATTGAGACAATTTCTTCTGCCATAAAATCTATACTCGGCTTGTTGGAATCACTTAACACCGAATTTCCATGACCAGGAAGATCAATAATAAGCTTTCTGCAATTGAGCTCATCTAAAGGCAAATAATGCCACATATTCATTGACTCCAAAAAGCCATGAATGAATACACAAAGAGGTCCAGAACCTGAAATCTTATAGTTTAACAAAAACCTATTATTTAGAATTCATGACATCTTCAATCTCCTCTACCTCAAGAGGAATATCAGCCATTAAATTAAATGGAGCCCCACTTT
>CAJQPH010000178.1 GCA_905480165.1 uncultured Flavobacteriales bacterium | reverse complement strand
GGATAGCATATTTTCAACGGGAACCTTTACGTTATTAAAAAAGACTTGTCTTGTTGAAGAGCCCTTTATTCCCATTTTCTTTTCTTCTGGATTTAAAGTGATTCCCTCACTGTCAGCTTCAACTAAAAATGCAGTTAGATTTTCATCATCTTCGATTTTTGCAAAGACGGTAAATAAATTGGCAAAGCCACCATTCGTGATCCACATCTTTTGGCCATTGATGGTGTAGTGCTTTCCATCTTCAGATAAGTCTGCTTTTGTTTTTCCCGAGTTCGCATCAGACCCTGAACTTGGTTCAGTTAAGCAGTATGCCGCTTTCCATTCGCCTGTAGCCAATTTGGGTATATATTTTTTCTTTTGTTCGTCGTTTCCGTAGTAGAGTAGAGGCAAGGTACCGATTCCAGTATGTGCCCCAAAAGCTACAGAAAATGAAAATCCAAGTCCTAGATATTCCGTGGCCAATAAAGATGTTTTAAAATCGACGCCCATGCCACCTAATTCTTCTGGAACAGATAGACCAAGCAAACCTAGCTCACCAGCTTTTTCCATTAAAGAAGGCATAAGGCCATCTTCCATAGCATCGATTCGATCTAAATGAGGTACCACTTCCTTGTGAATAAATTCCTCACAGGTTTGGGCAATCATTTTATGTTCTTCACTCCACTCTTCAGGAGTAAATATGTTTTCTGGCTTGGTGTTTTTGATGATGAATTCACCACCTTTTATTGGATTTTCTACACTCATAATACGGTCATTAATTTATTACTTCAACAAATATAATGAATTCAAAAGTATTATGCATGCATAATTAAATTAAATTTTCAATTTCATGCGGTAATCATTCATGAAATACCCATTTCCAATAGCCAAATCAATTTCCTCTTCAACGGTAAATCCAAGGCGTTTATAAAATAAAACAGCAGGGTTTGTCCTATTCACAAATAAGTCCACGTTATTCATTTTTAGATTTTTCGCCTCTTGTATCGCATAATCAAGAAGTTTTTTACCAATCCCTTTTTTCTGAATAAGATGATGAACGTATAATTTGTGAATACGAACAGTTGATTTGTTGGTCTTGGTTTCATAGGATATAAAACCACTTAAATCGTTATTTTCAACGCATACTGCGAATCGATGACCATTTCTGTAATTTTCGTTGAGTTTGTTTTGATTATACATCCACTCGAGCATGTACTTAATTTGAGCACCGCTGATCATTTTCTTGAAACTAACAGGCCAAATCACTTTTGCCAAATCTTCTATAATGTAAAGCTCATCTGAAGCTAATTCTCTGATCAAAACTATTTTTTAATAAAAGGAACGACGTAACTTTTGTTGGCATCTTCAAATGAAATGAAATAAATGCCACTATTTAGATGACTGCAATTGAATCTATTTCCATTTCGTAGAAGCTCATGGGTTTTTCCACTAAGGTCTTTCAATGTAAATTGAATAATATCTGTTGAGATATCCAAAACCATTTCGTCGCTAACAGGGTTTGGATAAATTTTAATTTCTTCTTTATTACCTATGTTTTCAATGTTGTTTAATAACACAGCCTGCTCAACAGCGGCAAGTGCATTGACTTTCCCGTGACCCCATGTAGGATCACCTAATGCAGGAAGAACCCCTGTTTTATTATCTTCTCTTGCTGTTTGGAGAATAATGTCTTTTACGGCACTTGCTGAAATGGTAGGGTGGGCGTCTAGTATAAGTGCGGCAACACCGGCAACCATTGGAGAGGCCATTGAAGTTCCGGACAGACGCGCAAAGTAATAGGTTCTGTTATTGAATTCTACACTGCCAATAGTTGTGTATTGTCCATCTGTGAAAGAGGATAAAGCAGCAGCGATTGAAACACCAGGAGCAGCAATGTCTGGTTTCATTACACCATCAAATCTAGGCCCTCTACTCGAAAAAGAGGCAATTCCACCACCAACTGGATTGCCTGCGGGGGTCGTCCATCCTGTCGCATACGCTGCAACACTGATGACATCATCAGCACAGGAGGGTTCACTTATTCCATTTTCATTATCACCACTGATTGATCCTGATTGAAAAGTAGTAAAAGGCATTCCCCAATTGCCTACATTGTTACTCAGCTCTGTGACATTCCAATAATGAATCAAGCCTTCTGTTGCGGTAGAATTGAGCATCACTCTCAAAGATTGGTTTGTACATTTCACTCGAAACCTCATCTGTGGTCGAGCGTTCATAGGGTGTGCTGCATCTGCGGAAATGTTATACCAAATGGTATCCTGATCAGCAACTATAAATGTATCAACATACGCACCAACAGTTGCTGTTGAATAGAAGGGACTTTCGGCAAGAACAGTACCTGAAGAGTTTTTTATTTGAATTTTATTGGAGAATGAATTTCCGACTTCACCCCAAGAATGTATGCTTTGGCCCCACATATATTGATGGGCAGAATACGAATAAAAATTTACTCGTGTTTTAATCGTATCATTTGTAAATTCATGCTTTAGGTGAAAGTCCACATTCCCATTATTTCCTCCAGAGTTGACAAAAACAACTCCTAATTCTGTATATGCCGAAATGGCATTGCTCAAAACTGAATTTCCATCAAGCGTGCCTGCATGGTATAAACCCCAGCTCATATTTACGACCAGTCTTTTGCCTTCTTCTAAAGATTTTTGGTACATCCATTCCCATGCATCTAATACAGCGCCTTCATCAACCAAAAAGGTGACAAATAGAAAATTAACTCCAGGCGCAATACCTCTATACTCTGTTCCAGCACCGCTACCTCCCGCGATTGAGGCAACATGGGTTCCGTGGGTAGAATAACTATATATATTGGAAGTATCACTTCCTGCTTGTAGTAAACTGCTTGCACCTGAGAATTCAGTTCCATAGGGGAAGTCTGTAGGTGAGGGGCCTGACAGTTTATATTGATCCCAGGCAGCAATTATTCTTGTTTGTTGTAAGGCGGTATCATAAAAAACGGGTGAAGTATAGTCAAATCCCCAATCGGTAACCCCTACGATAACGTCATTTCCATAATAACCCTCTGGAAGGTTTCCTAAGCCAAGGTGCACTGAATCAGCCCGAACATCTTTGACAGCCTTGTCTAGAGCGGTATTCATTCTTTTTGATAATCTTAAG
>CAJQPH010000177.1 GCA_905480165.1 uncultured Flavobacteriales bacterium | reverse complement strand
TAAGGATTACGTGGCAACTGGAGAAAATGATGGGAAGCCAATGTATTCTTGGAAGATGGATGACATCTCAACGGTAACAGAATCAGAGGATCAGCTCAAAGAAGCATTGGATATGATTAACGTTGTTCCAAATCCATACTACGCATTTTCACAATACGAAAGGAATCGAATAGATACCCGTATAAAAATCACGAATCTACCAGAACGATGTACGGTTGATATATATACTGTAAGTGGAAAGCTTGTAAGGTCCTTTGATAAGGACAGTCCTGTGACCTCTTTGGACTGGAATCTAAACAATAATGCCAACATTCCTATAGCTTCTGGTATCTATTTGATACATGTTCAAGTCCCAGGAATCGGAGAACGGGTATTAAAGTTCTTCTGCGGGATGAGGCAGGTAGATCTTCAAGGGATATAAAATGTTGCAAATCTGAATTTGATATAAGGCGTATTTTTTACTTTTATCGATTAACTTTGTTGAAATCGAACATATGAAATCATTATCAATAATATTCTTATCAGCTATTATTAGCTGTTTGCACGCTCAACCATTTAGCTTACCGGAGCTATCACATCCTTATGATGCTTATGGTGTCATTGATTCAAAAACTATGGAAATCCATCACTCTAAACATCATCAAGGGTATGTAAATAAATTGAATAAGGCGGTAAAAGCAGAATCTTTAGAAAAAAAGTCACTCATCGAGCTTATGTTATATGCCAGCTATAGATCAAAAGCTGTTCGCAACAATTCAGGGGGGCATTTTAATCACACTCTGTTTTGGGAGTTATTGAATCCTTCTAAAGTGAAATCTACGGATGAGCAGGTCCTCAAAACCATAAAATCTAAACTTTACACAGAAATCGTGAACGAGTTTGGAAGTTTAGAGAATCTTAAAACGAAATTGAACAAAGCGGCGGCAACTCGATTTGGTTCGGGTTGGGCTTGGCTCGTAGTCACTCCACAAAAAAAACTTGCTGTAACCAGTAGTCCAAATCAGGACAATCCAATTATGGATGTTTCTGAAGTTCGCGGAATACCTATTCTAGGCATCGATGTCTGGGAACATGCATACTACCTTAAATATCAGAATAAAAGAGGTGATTATTTAGGCGCGATATGGTCAATTTTGGACTGGTCCGTTGTTGCAAAAAAGTACAATTTGGCCATCAAAGACCCATTGCTGCTTACAATAGAAAAAGAACATTGGCCTTCGCTAATGGAATTTCACAAGGTCTTGGCTCAAACATTTCACCCTGCAGAAAAGAATGACTTTAAGCCTTTGAGAACAAGAAGTTCCGAATTATTTGCAAAAGCAATTTTATTGAAATCATCGGTGGTGCCTTCTCCATTAATGAGTCCAGAAATTTTGAGCGCACTATCTAGACTAGAAAAGCAATGTGGCGCTTTAGATAAAAGTGTTCGAAAGAATGCCAAAAACAAAGTAATCCTAAAAAAAATCATATCGGTACACGATATTTTTCATGAGATTCAAGGACTATGTCACGACTAAATTAATGAGGAAGAGAAATTAGATCATTATGCAATTTAAACTCACCAAAGAATTCATTGAGGCCTTAAACTCTAAAATAGAGCTTAAGGACAACCAGTGGATCATGGATAATGTTTTTGAATTGCATCATGCTGATATTGCCGATATTCTCGATCAACTTTCCAATAATAACGCTAAATATGTTTATTATTTAGGAGAGGAGGAGCTTCAGGCGGACATCTTAATGGACCTGCAAGAAGAAAACAGAGACAGGTTAATAGATTCATTAAGCACCAAAGAAATTGCGGATCAAATTGAACATTTAGATTCAGATGATGCCGCTGACATTTTAGGGGATTTTTCTGAAGATAAAATTCAGGCGGTCATATCTCAAATGGATGACGACGAAGCGGCAGAAGACATCGTGGATCTTTTGAATTATGACGAGGATACTGCGGGGGGGATGATGCAGAAAGAGTTTTTGGTTGTTCAGCTAAATTGGCCTGTAAATAGGGCTATCATGCAGCTTCGAAAGCAAGCTGAAGACGTAGAAAGTGTGATCAATATATTTGTAATTGACGAGGCAGAACATTTACTTGGAGTACTTTCTTTAAAACGGCTTCTTATTGCCAATTCTTCGACAAAAATTGCGGAATTATATAACTCAAAAAATATTGTTTCTGTTAAAACATCTGACCCTTCGGATCTTGTTTCTGGCGTAATGGAGAAATATGATTTGGTTTCTGTTCCTGTTGTAGATTATCAAAATAAACTTGTTGGACGAATCACCATCGACGATGTTGTGGATTATTTAAAAGAAGAGGCGGACAAGGATTTTCAGCTGGCCACGGGTATTTCTGACCCGATGCAGTCTGATGCGAGCATATGGCAAATATCAAAAGCACGATTACCTTGGTTAATTATCGGTTTGGCAGGGGGAGTTTTTGGTGCCCAGGTAATCGCGGGCTTTGAGGTCAGTATTTTTGAACACCCTGAATTGGCATTTTTTATCCCACTAATTACTGCTATGGGAGGAAATGTGGGGGTGCAATCTTCAGCGATTGTTGTTCAGTCACTTGCTAGGGGGGACCAACATCTTGGAGGGATTTTGGCAAAGATTTGGAAAGAAACGCTTGTGGGGGTTTTGAACGGAATATTACTTTCACTCATCATATTATTTATTGGGACCGTTTTTGGAGGTTTTAATTTGGGCTTAGTGGTTAGTATCTCGTTGTTTACCGTAATAGTAGTTGCTGCAATTTTTGGAACATTGATTCCTTTGGTGCTCAATAAGTACAAAATTGATCCTGCTTTGGCTACAGGACCATTCATAACCACATTAAATGATGTTGTCGGTTTATTTATCTATTTTTCTTTGGGCTTATTTATTTTTGGCTTAATGAGCTAAAACTAGTTTCGAGATTCCTGATAAATTTTTATCTTCGCACACTTAATATTGCCGGAGAGGTGTCAGAGTGGTCTATCGTGCATCCTTGGAAAGGATGTGTACCGAAAGGTACCGGGAGTTCGAATCTCCCTCTCTCCGCAAATCTCTTTTAGTTTCATTCAAGATCGTATTTACTTGATTAAAAATTGCGTAAAAGCAAAAAAACATTATTTTTGACACTTAATAAATAAACAAAGAATATCAATTTATCAATTATGAAAAATATGATCAAATCATTCGCTTTCCTATTCGTACTGACTTTAGGGCTCACATTTAACCTTTCCGCACAAGAAGACACAAGTGATCTTACAGGGTTAGAAAACACAGTAGCAACAGGTGATGCTGGAGTTTTAGACGCGGCAAAAGATGGGAATTTGAAAACAGAAAAGGGAGAAAAGAAAGATGAGAAAAAAGCAGATCTTTCCTTTTCACAAAAACTGAAACAGAAATTTATTCAAGGGGATCCGTTATGGATGACCCCAGTACTTTTGTGTTTAATTATTGGTATGGCATTATCGATAGAAAGAGTGGTATACCTCAATCTTTCTACTATTGATACAAAGAAATTCAAACAGAATATCGAAGACGCTTTAAAAAATGGCGGCGTTGAGGCAGCGCTTGAAGTTGCTCGTAATACAAGAGGTCCAATCGCATCTATTTATTATCAAGGTTTATCTCGGGCTGATGAAGGAGTGGATGTAGTTGAAAAATCGATTATATCATACGGTGGCGTTCAGAATGGATTGTTAGAAAAGGGAATGACCTGGTTACAGTTATTTATTGCATTGTCTCCTATGCTTGGTTTCCTTGGAACAGTAATCGGTATGATTCAAGCATTTGAGCAAATTGTTGAAGATGGTCAAGTGTCACCAATTACGGTTGCTGGTGGTATTCAGGTATCGCTTCTAACAACAGTATTCGGTTTGATTTCAGCAATTATTCTTCAAATATTTTACAATTATATTACGAGTAAAGTTGATGGGATTGTTAATGAAATGGAGGAAGCTTCAATTTCATTAATAGACATGATGTTGGCTAATAAGGTCACAAAATAATTTAATCTACATCTTTATGAAAGATAATGTTAATCAAATACTAAATGTTTCCAAGTTTATTCTTGGATTCTTGGGAGTTTCTCTATGTGTATGGCTTGTAGGGTCAAAATACCCCGAATCAGGTGCCAAGTTAGATGTAATCGATACTTTTGTAAAGGATTCTCCTCCTAGCTTTTCAGCATTGGACTATGTGAATCTGCTCATTGGAGCCGCCGTGATTGCTGTAATTGGGTTTTTTATTTACCAATTGATAATTAGACCAAAACAGACAGGGCTTTCCATCCTAGGCCTTCTCATTAGTGCTACAGTTTTTATGGTGCTATACTTTGTTGGTTCTGCAGATACGGTAAACACGCTTCAATTGGATCCAGAAAAAGTTAATCTAGGGCCAAATACAATTGCTGTTACTACGGCAGGGATTTACACCATTGGGATTTGTCTATTCATCGGACTTATGGCCATAGTTTTAGGTCCATTAATGGGTCGATACAGAAAATAAGAATTATGGCTAAAAGAGATATTCCTGAAATAAATGCGGGGTCAATGGCAGACATTGCCTTTCTTCTTTTGTTGTTCTTTCTAGTGACGACCACCATGGAAAAAGATACAGCCTATATTCGAGATATCCCTAAAAAAGTAGAAAACCCGCCAGAAGACATTGAAATAGAGGAAAGGAATATTCTTAAAATAGAAGCGAATAGTGCGAATCAATTAAAAGTTAGGGATTTTTATCCTGAACCAGATGATATTTCAGCTATTATTCAAAAGTTCTATACTGCTAACGAGAAAGAGAATGATTTAAAATCCAACTTTCCATTGTATTCTACGGCAACATTAGCAATGTGTGATGTCGAGTATATAAAACTGGAAATGCAAAAAGACGCGCTTGACGAAATGGCGGATAAAATCAAGTATGATTACTTAAAATCTGCTCAAGAAGAGTGGAGTAAGAAAAGAGAAGCCATTCAAGTTCTGTCTAGGGAAACGGGTTTAACTGAGCTTCGAGAAATAGACAAGCAAGCGCACATCAAAATTGTCGTTCAAAAAGATACGAGGTATTCCATTTATACGAAAATTCACAATGAAATTGAGGAAGCCTTAAATGTCTTAAGAAATAAAAAGTGTAAGGAAATATTTAATGAATCTTATACACACATGAGATTCAGATACAACCAAAACCCGGATGACAATTTAGAGGACAAACCTAAACTTGATTTGATCAAGGTGTTGTATCCTGGTAAAATTATTGAAGTAGAACCGAAAAACTAAAACATGTCTAAGTTTAAAAAAGTAGAAGGACGATCGGCACCCGCAATGAATACGGCTTCTTTGCCGGATATTGTATTTATGCTACTCTTCTTTTTTATGGTTGCTACCACCACCAAGGAAACAGATCCTACCGTTCAGTATCTTGCACCAGATGGGACCGAAACAGAAGACTTAACGCCTTATAAACAAAGATCTGAGATCGATTTTATTTATATTGGTAAACCAAGAAATTCAAGCAGAGCTGCGGCTTTTGAAAGTGGTTTTGCATTGTCCTTAGATAATGTGCTAACCAATCCTATTCCTGATGGTTTATACGATGCAAATGTTGTAGGCACATGGAAAACAGATAAATTTGACTCAAAACCAGCCCGAATGAATGCGCCCATAGAGGCTGTAATTACTTGTATCAAGGCCGATGGAGACGCCCCTTCAGGATTGCTTTTTTCTGTAAGGAAGGCCCTTCAGGAAGTAGAAGCGCTGAAAATAGCATATGCAGTTAAAGACATCAGTGTTTTAAAGGCTGATTAATCAGAATTATCAGTTTTATGAAACTGGTTTCCTCCAATACAATTTCCGAAGATTTAGTTGAATTATTATCCGGTGTAGAGCTTGGGACCAATGGTGCTAAATATGTTCATTTGGACATTAAAGAACGCATCAAAGAAGCAGATAATCCTTTATCATTTTCTTTAGAGAGAAATAATCGATTGATAGCAAATATCACTTTTTGCGTAAGGGAAAAAGGCTATTACCTACGGTATTTTGCATTTAGCAGGGCATTTCAGAGTCGGGGTAATACTAAAAAATCATCTAAACGAAATTCCTCCCGACTTGAAAAAGAAATATCTCAGATATTTCAGGATTTGACATCCAAAAAACCATCACACCCGTTATATGCCTATATCGATTACGATAATGATCGAAGTCGCTTGTTTAGTGAAAGGTTTGGGTTTGAGAACTATTCAGATATTGTTTCAAGAACTTACAGTCGCATCAATCCAAAAAAAAACCAAAACATCATCATTATAAATGATTGGGAATCTATTGTAGGGGAAATAAAAGCCGCTTACGGATCTGATGAGTTTTATCACGAAGGCCATATCAAAAAAGGCCCTTATGTAGTTTTGAATGATGACAAAGGCGTTATGATTGCATGCGCGAAATTTTCGAAGGTACATTGGAGAATAATAAGCTTACCTGGAAGATATGGTTCTTTACTTGTGAAAATTTTACCATTCATTCCATTTTTGAACCGCCTCATCAAACCCAAGAATCATTTTTTTCTGGTTCCGGATGTAGTGCTTTCAAAAAACAACTCTCCTAAAGACATTGAAAGTCTATTTGATGGTGCACTACATTTGTTTGGGGTCAATTCCTTAATATGGTTTATAGATCCAAATAAGGACATTTATAAAGGGCAAAGCAAAAAAATAAATTGGGGACTATTGGATAAAATTCTGGGAGAGAAAAAAGTGGCTCTAGCAACCAGAAATCACAAAACGCGATATTCAGAAAAAAGGCCTGTATTTGTAAGCGCTTTTGATCTTATTTAGTGAAATGCTATTCAGATAATCGTTTAATGGGAAAAATGAACTCTGAATAATAAGCTTTGACCACATCTTCTTTACCGGCGCTCTCAAAAATGACTTTTTTACATTTTGGGAGACTTTCAGAAATTCGACTCACATAACCTCTCAGACCTTTTTTAAAGATGGTATTTATGTCTATAACCATAAAAAACTTAAGCTCTCCAATGTTAAACCCATTCTGATAATAGAGTTCGCATAACCTTCTCGGAGTGCCGATTATAAGTTCTGTTCCAAAATATAAATCATTTCGTTGTCTTATTCGAAGTCCTTTTTCGATGATCAGATCAGAGGTAAGGTCATGTTTCTTAAAGGACTCTTCAATATAATCTCCGAAATCTCTTGCCAATTGATCCTCTGAGAACAGAATAATACCTCTAGGGGATCCTTCACGTGGCTCAGGTATTTCATCAATGATAAGCTGTTGAAGCAAATCAAAATACTGAGAAAAACCAGCTTTAATCACCAATGATTTCCCTGATTTAAATGATTTCCTTGCTTCTATGTCTAATGCTTCTTTCAATTTATTTGAGCTTTTCATTTTCAATATGTCTCGAGTGGTCTCGATTTGTTTTTTTCTTCATGTTTTTCTTGAATGCATTTTCGAGATCCACCCCAGTTTGATTCGCTATACAAATAAGAACAAACAGCACATCCGCTATTTCATCTCCTAAGTCAAGATTTTTATCTGAATCTTTTTCACTTTGTTCACCATAGCGTCTTGACATTATCCTTGCCAGCTCTCCAACCTCTTCCATAAGAATAGTTGTATTGGTCAATTCATTAAAGTAACGAACGCCGTATTTTTTAATCCATTCATCCACGACCTTTTGGGTGTTCGAGAGTTCCATATTTATAATTTATATGTTTTACGAAGTTAGAAATAATGTGTTGACCTTTTTCATTCTTCCCTTTCGGTTTTTTTTATGACATTTGTTTTAATTGCATTGATATGAAAAAAATAACCAATTACATTAATGGTTCAATGATTGAACCAAGTTCTGGAAATTATTTTGAAAACATCGATCCCTCAACCGGAAAAGCTTATTCTTTAATTCCGGATTCAGATGCGGATGATATTGATATAGCGGTTCAGGCAGCACAAAAGGCATTTCCGGAATGGTCGGGAATGTCTCTGGAAAAGAGGAGCAAATATATTGTTCAATTATCAGAGGGCATTGAAAAAAGAATGGATGAATTTGTAAAAGCGGAGTCGTTGGATAACGGAAAACCTGTTTCCTTAGCGGCCCAAGTCGACATACCAAGAGCGATATCGAATTTTCATTTTTTTGCTACTGCCATTTTGCATTTTGCTTCTGAGTCCCATTCAATGGAGGGTGTGGGCATTAATTATACGACAAGAAAACCAATTGGAGTAGTTGGTTGTATTTCTCCATGGAACCTTCCGTTGTACTTGTTTTCATGGAAAATTGCTCCTGCACTTGCATCAGGAAATTGCGTTATCGCCAAGCCGTCTGAGGTAACGCCTTACACTGCATATTTACTTTCGGAGGTTGCCCAAGAGATAGGTTTACCACCAGGAGTTCTTAATATTGTTCATGGAACAGGAGGGTCTGCCGGAGATGCCATAGTGAAGCATCCATTAATTAAAGCCATCTCCTTCACAGGAGGAACCGAGACAGGTGCTTATATTTCCAGAACGGCGGGACCTATGTTTAAAAAGCTTTCGTTAGAACTTGGAGGCAAAAACCCCAACATCATATTCGCTGACTGTGACTTTGAAGAAATGCTTACGACCACTGTAAGATCTTCATTTGCCAATCAAGGACAAATTTGTCTTTGCGGTTCCAGAATTTTTATTGAAAGGCCGATATATGAAAAATTCAAAACAGCGTTTGTTGAGAAGGTTTCCAGGATGAAAAACCTAGCACCATCAGATCCCAACTCAAAACAAGGAGCAGTTGTTTCAAAAGGACACATGGAGAAAGTGCTGTCATATGTTGATCTGGCCAAAGAGGAGGGAGGAACGATATTGACAGGAGGAAAAAGAGTGATTTTACCTGAACCCAACAACGAAGGATTTTTTATTGAGCCAACTGTAATTGAGGGTTTGAAATACGATTGTAGAACAAATCAAGAAGAGATATTTGGGCCAGTGGTAACCATCATGCCTTTTGATAGTGAGGAAGAGGTCTTGATGATGGCAAATTCAACGCAATATGGCTTGTCTACTACGGTATGGACAAGTAACTTAAAAAGAGCGCATAGAATTGCAGATCAGGTACATGCGGGAATTGTCTGGGTAAATTCTTGGTTGGTGAGAGATCTTAGAACTCCATTTGGTGGAGTAAAAGCTTCTGGCGTAGGAAGAGAGGGGGGATGGGAAGCCCTTAAGTTTTTTACAGAACCCAAAAACATCTTTATCAAGCAATAATGAGAACAACGGTCTTTTTTATTTTTTTGTATTCAATAGCATTTGGTCAAGTTCAACCTGTTTTGTGGCAGGTAGAAAGTGATACCATTAAGCAATGGAATTATTTTTTTGGTGATGAATTTAATGGAAGTGAAATCAACCAAGACTTATGGCATCAAAATTACCCATGGGGAGGTCTTTCTCTCGATGTAGGCATATATGCCGCAAAAGAGATGGTAGAGCCGTCAAATGGATTTGTAAAGCTCAAAATAGACACTACAAGTGAATGGAGAAAATTCCCCAAATGGATGTTGGATGAAAAGGCAATTGAGAAATACAATGTGGAGGTCAGGAACGGCAACGAGGTTCAGTTGAAACATTTAATTTCTGCACTTTGGAGTAAGAAACAGTTCAAATATGGTTATTTCGAGTGTCGTGCTTTGGCACCTTCGGGGAAAGGATTGTGGCCGGGCTTTTGGTTGTATGGAGGCCATCCGAATGATGAAATAGATTTCATGGAAATGAAAGGAGAAAAAACGAAACATCTCCATGTTGACATTCATTGTCCTAATGACTGTGATAAGGTAAAAAACTGGATTGGGATCAAGAAGAATTGGGGAGGATGGATCAAAGCTTCAGAAGAAATTACCGACAAGTATGTGGTGTATTCTGGATTATGGACTCCGGGAAACCTCATAATTTACATGAATGGTCAGGCCATCGCGGAATACAATGGTGATTTTGGCACAAACATGAATCTAATCGCAAATATTTCAGTAGCTCAAGATAAGGGACCGTTCTCTCCAGGCCCTGACAAGAACACCGTTTTCCCGAATGAATTTATTATTGATTACATGCGGGTATGGAAGTCTGAAAATGACCAGATTCTCAGAACAGAGGAAAAAGAAATTGTTCGCCCAGAGTACATCGAAAACCCCATTATTGATAAAAACGCTAAAGAGTTCTCGAATGCAAAGCTTAAAAGACCTGTGGGTCTTATTTTTAATAAAAAGAAATTTAAGAAGCACTTGGGTTATGTTTCTCTTTTGCAGCAATCTAAGGGTCAATTATTGATTGAAAAAAACGGCAATTTTAAATCACCAGTATCAGTAATTTTATGCAATTCAAACAATGAGAAACTGAAGGAAATTGAATTGTTTGAAACCCAAAACACATTTGATGTATCTGAATTTAAAAAGGGAAAGTATTTCATTAAGCTTTTAAATGAGGGTCTAACTTCAACTGTAGCAATTGAACTTTAAAGTCTATTTGGGCTTCCCAAATCTAAGCCCTGCTGTTACTCGAATACTGTAAAAGTATTGTCTGTATTTGAGCTCATTGAATCCCACAGACTTATTGTCAAACTCTGTGTCGAGAAACACAAAATATTTATCATCTGTGTAGCCACCAATAAATCGCACATCGTACCTTGGTGCAAGCCCAAGAAAACCTCTTGATGTGCTATTCTGTGTATAAAATTTAGATTGTATTACCGCTCCTAATCCCAGCCAACCCGAAATTTGCCAGTTTTTATATCTGGTAACATATGCGTATCCTGGGATAACACCAAAATCAATGGCTGAATATATCGATGCTTCCGTTTTGGACGAAGTATTGTCGATTAGAAAGGGAGGAATTAAGCTTTTGTCGTCATTATCAACGCCAAAGCCATTCAAAGTACTTTTCAAATACCAGGTTTGGACCGCTTCTTTGTAATGGGCTTGTTTTCCCCGAAGAGCAGACATTTTAAATGCCTCGTTGTGAAAGTACCAAGCGTTAAAACTTAAATTTGTAACGCCGAGGGACTCTGTAATGCGATGATTTGTGATTGAATTATTGAAGGCTGTATCGATGTCTCCATAATTTTGTAATGCGTATCCGCGAACGGTCTTAAGATCAACATCAAAAAAGAGTTTTTTTAACGAAAAGTTCAATCCGACTTGGAATTGCTGCGATTCCCCCCAACGATCAATAGGTTTAACAAATCCAAACATCGGAAAAGCAATTCTCAGGTGAAACCATTTGTAGGCAAAACCAATACCCATTGTGGTTTTGAAATTATTCTTGAATTTGAGCACATTTGTTTCCTCTGTATATGGATATTTAATTCTGAATGGAGAAGCATTGAAACCAAGGTCAGTATAAAATACTTTTTTGTCTTTAAAGTTTTCTATAGGAGAGAGGTTATCCTGTGCGGATAGATTTGCAGCCGATAATAGAAAAAGACTACTTAATGCTATTTTCCAATCCCAAAATAAATGCATATACCTTTGCTCTTTCTTTTCTTTCTGAAGTTCTTCCGGATCCGCCTCCATGCCCTGCATTCATATTACAGTCGAAAATAAACGGATTCTTATCCGTTTTATATTCCCTCATTTTTGCCACATATTTTAAGGGTTCCCAATATTGAACCTGAGAATCATGATAGGCCGTTGTGATATACATGGCTGGATACGCAATGTTTTTAATATTGTCATATGGGGAGTATTTTAATAAATAGTAATAATACTCTTCTTCTGCTGGATTTCCCCATTCTTCAAATTCCGAAGTCGTTAATGGAATACTCTCGTCGAGCATGGTCGTGAGGACATCAACAAATGGGACCTGAGATACTATGCCCTTCCAAAGATATGGAGCCATATTTGAAACGGCACCCATTAAAAGCCCCCCCGCACTACCTCCATTGGCATAAATTTTATTTGGGTCACAGTACCCCATATGCCCCATGTATTCTGCGGCATTTATAAAATCAGTAAACGTGTTGATTTTCTTTAAAAATTTCCCGTTTTGGTACCATTCTTCACCCATATATTTTCCGCCTCGAATGTGTGCCGTAGCGAAGACAAAGCCTCTGTCCAAAAGACTCAATCGGGTAGCGCTAAAATAATCAGGGATGGTGTACCCATATGATCCATAGCCGTATAAAAGGCAAGGAGCTTCACTCAGTTTTGTTCCTTTTTTATACACAATAGAAATTGGGATTTGAGTGCCATCGTTCGCCCTTGCCCAGATTCTTTGAGATTCGTAATTATCACTGGAAAAAGAAGGGTCGAGAACTTTTTTCTGATGCCAAAGAGCTTGTTCACCTGACATCATATCGTATTTGAATATACTAGAGGGCGTGGTGAGCGAGTTGTATGAATAGAACAGTGTATTGGTATTGTAATCATCATTAACACCTAGTCCAAGATAATAAGTCTCCTCGTTAAATTCGATATACTTTTCTTCCCTTGATTCAAAAGGGTAAAGCTTCATCTTTTTAAGGCCATTAATTCTTTCTGTAATGACAAGGAATTCTTTAAATATTTCAAGCCCTTCAATCAGGATGTTTTCATTGGTTTCTTGAAACACCTCGCATTGAAAAATGCTTTTTGGAAAGCTTCTTGTGAAAAGAATTTTATTATTAGAGGCATTCATATTACTTATGATATAAAACCCATTCTCATGATGATCTACTTCATAAATGTGGTTGAATTTTCGCGGAATAAAAACATTGACTTTAGCTCTAGAGTCCGCGGCATCCAACCATAGAACTTCTGAAGTCATTGAGCTGTAGCTTGCAATAAAAATGTATTTCCTGGTTTTACTTTTGTAGAAAGACACGCTAAACTTCTCATCATCTTCTTGATAAATGAGCTCGTCTTCACTCGACTTTTCCCCAATAATGTGTCGGTAAACTTGAAATTCACGAAGCGTTTGTTCGTCTTTTTTAATGTAATAAATTGCTTTGTTGTCATTGGACCAGATAATATCACCATTTGAATCTTCAATTCGGTCCTTTAAATACTTCCCGTTTTTGTTTTTACGAATGGAGATGGTGTTTTTTCGCCTACCCACATTGTCTTCTGACACGGCCAGTAATTTATTATCAGGAGAGGGCTCCCAATCGGCTAGGTCATAATATTCCTTCCCCTGTGCTCTTTCATTTTGATCAAAGTAAAGGATTTCTTTTTCTCCTTCTTGCAGAAATATTTTTTGATATTCCTGTCCCTTTTCACTTTTGATTTGATATAATTTTGTGTTGAAATAAAACGGTGCTCCTTGCTCATTAGGATCTATTCTTTGATCAAATTCTTCCATCAATTCCTCTACCAATGGGCTTAAGGGTTTGAAGTAGTTCTCACAATATTCGTTTTCTTGCTTGATGTATTCAAGGACATCAGCAGAATCCCTCTGATTCATCCAATAATAATCATCAATTCTTTTGTGCTTGTTCGAAACGAGTTCTTTTGGAATTTTATTGGCAATTGGTTTTTGAGCCATAATGAGAGGGCTTATGAAGATGGTTAGACAAAATAAGAAAAGTGATTTCATTCAGATGGTTTAAACAAAAATACACAATTACTTTTCCTTTTGTTGTAACTTTGATATCGTGAAAAGAATCTATAAGTTTTTATTGAACAAACTACCACGCCCTCTTCTAATAAGGTTAAGCTATATTTTTAAGTTTTTTGCTCCTGTTTTATATCGAGGAAATAAGGTGGAATGTCCAGTTTGCGAAAAATCTTTTTCAAAGTTTTTATCATACGGATCCAATGTGGCACACCGCGAAAATGTGCTTTGCCCTTATGATTTAACGCTTGAGCGTCACCGTTTAATGTGGCTTTACTTGACAAGGAAAACAGATTTTTTCTCGGCAAGACCTATTAAGGTATTACACATTGCTCCTGAGCAGTGCTTTTTACCTCATTTTAAAAAACAAAAGAACTTGGATTACACCACTGCCGATTTGGTCTCTCCTATTGCAGATATCCACTTTGATTTACACGACATTCCCTTAGAGGACAATCAGTATGATGTGGTCTTTTGCAATCATGTAATGGAGCATGTAGATGACCCTATTCGTTGTATGTCTGAGCTTAATCGCGTAATGAAATCAGGTGGATGGGCCATTATGCAGGTGCCACAAGACATGAGTCGAACTGAAACCTATGAAGACAAATCGATCACAAGCCCTGAGGAAAGAGAAAAACATTTCTGGCAAAAAGACCATGTACGCTTGTTCGGAAAAGATTATCCTTCTTACCTTGAAAAATCAGGTTTTAAAGTCGATGAATTTGATTTAAATACTGAATTTGATGCAACTGAGGTTCTAAAGTTTCGTCTTATGAAAAAAGAGATTTTGTATATTGCACGTAAACCATGACTAAATTTATTTTCACCTTAAGCATTTTGGGTTCCCTTTTCAATTCATGGGCTCAAAAAAACGTTTTCTTAAACATCAACCCTGTGTTTAATTCTTCTACCTTACAAATGGGTGAACTATTGACACATGGGAGTGGTGAGTCCTATATATTGGATCATTTTGATTATTATGTATCGGATGTTATCATTACCCATGATGGCGGACAGGTTTCAATTGCCTTGGATGATGTCTATCTTGTGGAACCAGATAATCATACATTATATCTTGGCTCCCTATCCCTTGAAAACATTGAACAAGTAGAATTTACGATTGGCGTTCCAAGTCGATTCAATACCCAACAAGGGACTGAGTCTGCTGATATTTCAACCTATCCAGAAACACATCCATTGAGCTTTCAATTGCCATCCATGTATTGGGGTTGGCAGTTTGGTTATATGCCCATGATTATTGGAGGAGGAGAAGGAGCTTCTTATTTTGAAATTCATTCTGTAGGCCCTCAATT
>CAJQPH010000176.1 GCA_905480165.1 uncultured Flavobacteriales bacterium | reverse complement strand
CATTCATAAGAGGCGAAAGCAAGCTATGGTTTAAAAAGATTTCCTCTTTTACAATTGCATCTTCATAGATTCCAAATTCGTTAAACCGTTCATGTAAAAAATTTTCTAACCAGAGAGCAGATTCCTCAAATGTAATTGGGTATATCCTGTTCTTATCTATAATCCCAGGATGGTCTTTAAAGAAGGATTCTACGTAAGCAAAGGCTTCTTCGAAATATCGATTTGATAGAGGGGATTCAATAACTGGGGGTTTCTTCCCTTTGGGATATTTCTTTCGGTTATCCATATCATAGGTCCACTTCCCTCCTGTCGGGTTGCCATCATTCTCCATCAAAACATTGTGTTTTACACGTTGTTGCTTGTAGAAAGTAGTTTGGAAGAAAGATTTTTTATCGGACCGAAAAAAGCTACTTAGATCTTCATTCGAATTTATAAAATAGGGTGTCTCAAGCTTATTTAAGTACATTCTATCCGCAAACACATGTATTCTCTTTAATAGCCAATTATCTACAGGATCGTAAAATTGAATTTCAGAAATTCCCTTGTGAATTAAATCTTCAAGTAGCGATGAAATAGAAGCGTTTTCGTTAAAGGCATCTATATAAACAACCGTTCTGTTTTTTGACTCAAGATAGGCCTGATAAGCCTTCATTGAGGCTCTGTGAAAAGCTATTTTTTGCTTGTGAAACTTGTATTGTCGAAAAAACAAGTACTCTTCGATGAGATATATGTCGCATCCGTTATCAATTAGCTTGCTTTCAGAAAAAAGCTGATGCGGAAATATCAAATTGACTTTACTTTTGTTTTTTTCCATTATTTCTGGTGTGTGTAATTACAATTCTTTTGCTTTCAATCCTTACTTCTTTATTCCTTCTATGGCCCCATATTTTTTTTCTGGCTTGCTTAGCTACTTCTACTATATCAATCAAAGGTTCAATGCAATCAGAAGAAATATGATGGAACTGGCGATCTAATAGCGTCATTTTCCAGGGCTCATGTATGAATTCAATCGGGACATTTTTTAGTTCAGGAACCCATTTTTTAATAAAGACACCTTTGGGATCATGATCTTGTGACTGTTTGATAGGGTTGTACATTCGAATGGTGTTAACACCTGTTGTTCCTGCCTGCATTTGAAATTGTGGATAATGAATACCTGGCTCATAGTCTAGGAATTGTTGTGCAAGGTGGTAGACACCCGATCTCCAATCGCAGTCCAAATGAAAACACAATACAGATACGAGCATAGCCCGCATTCGAAAATTTATCCAGCCTGTTTCGGAAACACATCTCATACACGCATCTACTAAGGGAATCCCAGTCTTTCCTTGCTTCCAAGCAAGAAGAAACTTAGGATTATTGTCGTGTTCAAGGGTTTCATAGCCTCTGTTGATACAATGCGTTTCATAAGCACATTCTACCTCAAACTTCTGTATAAAATGACAACGCCATTTTAATCTTGTAAGTAATCCATTAAAGCTTCGTTTATAATTTTCGTAATTGGGATTGAACTTTACATAATGAACAGCTTGCTTAACAGATAAATTACCCCAAGCCAAATAGGGTGAAATTCTCCCACATGACTTTCTGCTTTCAAGAGGTTTTGATATATGCCGACTATAATTAGATCCTCTGCCTTCGCAAAAAGAATGAAGATAACGCCAAGCATAATATTCACCAGCCTTTTGAAAACGATCTGGATAGTTCTTGAGTGATGTAGCCAATCCATTCGGAAGTTGAAACGGAAATGTCCCGAAGTCCTGCTCATTTTCCGAATAAATGTTCTTAATCACAGAACTACTCATTGTACTGTACCAGTTTTTATCCCAATTAACCCTATTCTTTATACCTCTAATGATACCGTCTCGTTGAAACTCTTGACAAATAACACCTCGGTCATTGAAAAAAGACTTTACGCTTTGGTCTCGTAGCCATGTTCTTTTCGTTCCGCTTTCTTGGTATGAAAATACGCGTTGAATGTCAAATACATCACACAAATGCTGGAAAACAGACGGTGCATCACCGAAGAGTATTTCAACCTTTCGATTGAACGGCTTCAGTGACTCATTCATATCGATAATGGAATGATATATAAACTGTAAATGTCTTTCAGCATGGTCTGGTTCACTTAAAGCGGATGGTTCAATAATATAAATTGGCAGGTAATTACATATTGAATTATTTTCAGCTTCAAAAAAGGGGAGATGGTCCTGCAAGCGCAGATCTCTCTTGAGCCAAACAATATTCAATGCTTCTTTCATTTGATAAGCTCCTTTTTTGCTTTGTTCCAAAACTTAAAGAATCCTGAAAAATATCCCTCAATTGAACTCATCCATTCTCGATCTTCTTGAATACCTTGATAGTGGTCATTTAGCGGATGCTCTTTAAAGACAATTTCGGCATTCTTTAATTGTTCTTGAAGTGTGCTGTAGGACCCTACAAAAACCTTTATGTCCTCTATGTTTTTAGAAAGTCCGACTGCAAAGTCCATGCACTTTTGACTGATCGGATAACGCTTAAAAACATCAGGCTCAATCAATAATACACGTTGGACATCCTCCCCCTTATGCCATAGAGGGTCTAAATTGTAATAATTGTAAATCAACGTTTTCTTCTCTTTGAGTGCTTGTAGCGATATGGACTCAGGATAGTTGATTTCAATTTTCCAATGATGCCTTTTGATTAAAACATCAGGAACTTCTAGCTTGTTAAATGCTTCATAAGGGACATCTAAAAAGGTATTGCGCTGCGCACTGTTAAAGTATTTATTAATGTTTTCTTGATTCGCCACGTAGTTGCGATTAGAAAACGTTCCGGCTACCCATTGCCAGCTCAGATGATTACTTGCCAAATCACCATCAAGAAGGTTTCCATACATCCATTTGGCAGGTGCGCTCCAATGGTACTTTCCAATGTTACAGCATATTGCTGCTATGTACATGCGAATGTGATTGTGTAAGTATCCCGTTTTATAAAAAATTTGTATTGCTGAATCAATGGCTTCAATTCCTGTCTTTGCCTCAACAATTGCAGCGGGTACACCCGAATGCAAAACCGCTTTTTGCTCAAAATTAAGGTCTGACTCAATACGACTTTGCTTTTCCACCCATACCTGCTGCCAATAATCTCTCCACGCCAATTCTTGAACAAGTTTTTCAATTGACCTCCATTCTAAATCCAAGGACTTGGTATGCTCGAAAATACACTTTGTAGAAATTACACCCCTCGAAATATAAGGGCCTAAATAGGTTAATGCTCCCTTTTCAAAGTTACGCGTCGAGGCGTATTTGATTGGGTCAATGGCATGAATTCGATCTTGAATGGAATTCCAATCCAAAGGAAAATCATATTCTTGATGATTTTTAAGCGCTTGCATATGTAATTACAACAATTAAACTTGACTTTTAGTTGATCCCCCAGAAGATTTATTTTCTAGCTTTAGAAAGGCGAAATTTTAAGGAAACCAAAAGAACCATTATCCACGGCAACCATAGCTCCGCCATCTGCGGTTAAATCAATATCTTCTCCGGCCCAATCACCGCCCTCAGAGTCACTATAGGTCTTTTGCCATTGGACATGACCATTGCCATCATATTTCACCAAATACACATGCCAGGTATTGGAGTCATCGCCGTTGTTTCCACAACGTTTTTTGTAATTACTGTACTCGTCTCCAGTACCGGCAACAATAATGCAGCCCCCGTCATTCGTTCCCTTTATTCCCCATACTTCATCGTGAATATACTTGGGGTCAAATCCACGAGGATTACCTGTTTTGGTTTCCCAGAGCTGGTTACCGTCAGTGTCAATTTTCATGGTATAGGCATCCCAATTTTCAGTACCCGAAAGTGTATGGCCTGACAAGAACACCCCTCCATCAGCTGACAAGTCCATTGCAAAACAATGGTCTGAATTGGACCCACCAAATGTTTTATTCCAAATCATATTACCTGAAGCATCAATCTTTAAAACTGCATAATCATTCGCGCCCTCTGTAAGTCCGGAAACCACAAAATCAGAACCTAAATTTTTAATTCGATAGGCATGTGCCATATTGTTTTCAAGGTTGATTCCGTTTGTTTTGTTTCCATCCGCATCAAGAAAGGTAAGGTATCCTTGACCCTCCGTATAAAAGGTGTTTAAATTGTCTTCTGCTTGTACATAACCAACTGCAATGATGCCGTCTGGAGTAACACTTATGTGTTCGAAAGCATCACTTCCTCCATTGTCGTGTGTTTTCTCGAAAACAATACTGCCATCTGATTTATTGAGCTTGATAATGGTACTGTTTTCATTTAAAGAACCGCAAATGAAATAAGCATCGTCTCCCTCGAATGCGGAATTCCCAAGGTTATGACCTGTGCCGCCAGAGAACTCCTTTGACCATTGAAAGGAACCACTTTGGTTGGTCTTAACAACAAGGAGTTTTGCTGAATTGGGAATAAATCCTGTTTCACCTATCTGGAGATAACCGCCGTCGGAACAAGTCAGGATAAAATGACCATGCGCTTCCTCACCGCTTCCTCCATGTGATGTAAACCATCCTGATTGAGGTGCGTCAGGGTAATCTTCAACCATACAATTATTGTTTACTTTTCGACAGCTTGAAAAAATAATTACCGCAAATAAGAAAAAAAAATGAGGTTTAACAGGTTTAACTATATTATAGAATCTCATATACTTATAACGACAATAGCATGATCATATTACATCCTAAGGCAATTCATAATCCATTAATTCACCCAAAGCATTATGATTGGAACCATTCAAGGCAATCAATCTATAGCTTACTGATGCATCTTCATGCACATCTATAATTATAATATTATCTCTAACATTACCTCCCATTCCACTTGCAATCAGTGTGATATTGTCGTATTGATCATACATAAATTCGCTTCCCGTATTAAAGGCCCCGACATCGCCAGCAAACATATGAACAGGTTTAGATAACCCATTAAAAAGTGGTTCGATTTCGCCCCAAAAATTAATGGTGTCAGCCCTGCCTGCAAATGAGTTGAGAGCAACATTTTGATATATATTGTCAGGCTCCCACCACAAAAGCTGATGAAAAAAAACAAATATGTTATTGATGTTCTGAACTTCATCATTCAAAACACTTTGAAGAAACTGCAATTGATCACCAGAAATATTCCATTCATCTATATTTGGATCAAGTACAATAATAAGGTCTGATTGATGTGTAAAACTATAGTATGTTTGCCCATATCTCGATTCAAAAAGTGCTCTATCAGTCATGTCATGATTACCCGCGGCAAAATATACAGGGAGACCTAAATCAATTATATCGCTATCTATGTCATTCCAATTCTGCTCAGTCCCTGTGATTACAATATCACCAGTTAATACACCAAAGTCAATATGACCATCATTTTGAATAAGATCAAATTTGTTTTTAAAGGCAGGATGAAAGCCCTCATTATCAATGCCAGGAGAACCATAGGTATGACCTGCTATAAAAAAAGAGTATCTTATTGGACTTTCTTCGGATGTATCGGACTCATCTTTATTACATGAAAACAAGGCCAAAACTAAAAAAAGAACTAAGTACTTCATAAGCTAACTTTAGGAATAGAACATGAAACCTTGCTTATAATCGAAACTAAACGTAGCCCTTATCTTTTGCCCAACTACTCAACTGCGCAGAATTTGGCATTTGCAATTTCTTAAGAATGTTGTGACGATGGGTTTCAACGGTTCGATGAGAGATAAACAGCTTCTCAGCAATTTCTTTTGAGGTAAGACCTTGAGCAATATGTTTTACAATCTCAATTTCTTTCATGGTAAGCTCTTTCTTCGCCTCGGCAGGATCAACATTTAATAAAGAAGTAAAGTATCGATCTTTGATATCCGCTGCAATAAATGTTTCTCCCTTAAAAACTGAGTGTATGGCTTCTATAAGCTCACTTTTTGATGTGTTTTTTGTTAAGTAACCTTTTGCACCAATAGATAAAAACTTTTTAACGTAAGTGATATCATCGTGTAGCGATAATCCAATTACTCTTGTTTTAGGTAGACTATTGTTAATCTTTTCTGTTGCGTCAAATCCACTACCCGCTCCTAGATTAATATCCATTAAAACGATTTCTGGCTTGTGTTGTAAAGACATGTTGTAAGCATCATCAACATTATCCGCTGTTCCAATTACTTGAATGTCTGGTGCATCCTTCAATAACGAAGACCATGCTTCACTAATGAGTTTATGATCATCAACAATAAGTACTTTAATAGTGGATTCCATAGAAGAGTTTTTTACTAATTTAAGAATTCAAAGCTTCCGCACCACCAACAATCTCTAAAATTTCGTTTGTGATTGCTGCTTGTCTTGCTTTATTGTAACTCAACTTTAATGTTTTCTGCAACTCATTTGCGTTATCTGTAGCTTTATGCATCGCCGTCATACGTGCACCATGTTCTGCAGCATTCGAATCTAAAATGGCTTTAAAAAGCTGAACTTTAAGAGACTTAGGAATCAAATCATCAACGATTTCTTCTTTAGAAGGTTCAAATATATAATCTCCTGTTTGCGCACTTTCTTCTGACTCTGGTGCTTGTACTGGCAAAAACTGTTCCGTCTCAACTTTTTGTGTTGCAGCGTTAACAAAACGGTTATAAACAACACATATTTTAGAGAATTCACCTGTTTTATATAAACGCATCAACTCTCCTCCTATTTCCGATACATTATCGAAAGTCAAATCAGCATAAACATCTTCACGAGACTGGAGATATTCATTTGTATAATAATGATCAGTTCTCTTAATTACATCTCGGATTTTTTTACCTAAACATAAAACGTGAACATTATCTGCACTGTAATCGGTAGCGATTAATTCATTAACCCTCTTGATCACGTTATTGTTAAAACCTCCACACAAACCTCGATTAGAGGTTACGCCAACGATTAAAACTTTCCCGCCCTCACGAACCTCCGAATAGGCATTATCAGAAAGGTCTAATGTTGCGCTCAGATTGGTTAGAATGTCTTTAAGTTTTGAAGCATAGGGTCTCATTTGAGTTATGGCATCCTGCGCTCTTTTCAGTTTTGCAGCAGAAACCATCTTCATTGCAGAGGTGATCTGCATTGTCGATCCAACAGATGAAATTCGATTTCGTATTTCTTTTAAGTTTGCCATAAACTATGCTCTTTCAAAAATAGATTCTAATATTTACTTGCTAATTCCTTCGCTACTTTTTCAAGTACCGAAGTGTTTTCGTCTGTGTATTTACCAGCCTTTAATGACGCCATTACATCTGAATGTTTAGCCTCTAAGAAATCCAAATATTCTTTTTCAAATTCCTTTACTTTATTAATCGGCACATTTTGAATTAATCCTTTCGTACCTACATAAATAATAGCGACTTGTCTTTCTACAGTAAATGGATCTCCCTCACGTTGCTTCAAAATCTCCACATTACGTGCGCCTTTATCCAAGACTGATTTTGTTGCAGCATCAAGGTCAGAACCGAATTTAGCAAAAGCTTCAAGCTCTCTATACTGTGCCTGATCAAGCTTCAAAGTACCTGCAACTTTCTTCATCGATTTAATCTGTGCAGAACCTCCAACACGAGATACAGAAATACCTACGTTAATTGCTGGACGAATTCCAGAGTTGAATAAATCTGACTCCAAGAAAATCTGACCATCAGTGATCGAAATCACATTGGTAGGAATATATGCAGAGACATCACCTGCCTGAGTTTCAATAATCGGAAGAGCAGTTAAAGAACCTCCACCTTTTACTTTTGATTTTAATGATTCTGGAAGGTCATTCATTTGCTTTGCAATATTGTCATCAGCAATAACCTTAGCTGCCCTCTCTAATAATCTAGAGTGAAGGTAGAATACATCACCTGGATATGCTTCACGACCTGGAGGTCTTCTTAAAAGAAGTGAAACCTCACGATAAGCAACCGCTTGCTTAGATAAATCATCATATATGATCAATGCTGGTCTTCCTGTATCTCTAAAGAACTCACCAATCGCTGCCCCAGTCATTGGTGCATAAAACTGCATTGGTGCAGCATCAGAAGCGTTAGAAGCAACTACCGTTGTGTAGGCCATAGCTCCCGCATCTTCTAACTTTTTTACAATACCTGCCACTGTTGATCCTTTTTGACCAATAGCTACATAGATACAGTAAACAGGTTCACCTCTATCATAAAATTCTCTTTGATTGATAATCGTATCAATTGCAACAGTAGTTTTACCCGTTTGACGGTCACCGATAATAAGCTCTCTCTGGCCTCTTCCGATTGGAATCATGGAATCAACTGCCTTTATTCCTGTTTGAAGTGGTTCATTCACGGGTTGTCTGAAAATTACACCCGGTGCTTTTCTTTCAATAGGCATATTGTGCAAGTCGCCTTCAATAGGCCCTTTACCATCGATAGGCATACCGAGCGTATCAACAACACGACCTACCATACCTTCACCTACTTCTACAGATGCAATTTTACCGAGTCTTCTTACGGTATCCCCTTCTTTAATACTTGAGGATTTACCAAGTAGTACAGCACCTACATTGTCTTCTTCAAGATTCAATGCGATCCCTTGCATTCCACCATCAAACTCGATTAACTCACCGTATTGAACTCCTGTAAGTCCATATATACGAGCAATACCATCTCCAACTTGAAGTACTGTTCCAACTTCTTGCAATTCTGCTTCAGATCTAAATCCTGAGAGCTGTTCTCTCAAAATTGCTGAAACTTCTGCTGGTTTAATATCTGCCATTTTAATTTATTTTATTTTTTAATTAGCCAATTCTTGCTTCATTCTATTCAACTGTGTCAAAACCGATGCATCAATTTGTTTGTCATCCATTCTAACAATGAACCCTCCAATCAAGGATTCATCAACTTCTTCTGTAACCTCGAAATCTCCTTCAACGTGGGATTTCATTTTATCGAGTATCTGATTCAATGTTTCTTTCTCAAGTTTACGAGCGCTTGTGATAGAGACAGGAACGATTTGCTGATGCTTTTTTAACAAGTACAAGTATGCCTCTGCAATCTCAACCAAAAGATATTCTCTCTTGTTTTTTGTTATTAAATCAATGAAAGAGCTTGTCAGTTTTTCAAAACCAACAAACAGAACTTTTAATACTTTAATTTTTTTATCTGACTTAATTACAGGAGAACTCAAAAACACTTTAAAGTCATTGGTCTCATTTGAAGACTCCACAATTCGCCTCATATCTGAAGAAACCTCATCCAGATTAGAATTCTCTATAGATAATTCTAACAGAGCTTTTGCGTATCGAATAGCTGACTTCGTAGATTTCATAATTAATTCATATTAATATCAGATGCCAAATTATTTGCCAATGCTTTTTGCTTTTCATCGGAAGACAATTCAGTTCTCACTACTTTTTCTGCAATCTCTAATGACAACGCAGCAACATGTGTTTTTAACTCAGCCATTGCAGCTGCTTTTTCAGAACGAATTGAATCTTTAGCCGCATCTACAATTTTTTGAGCCTCATCCTTCGACTTATTCTTTGCATCATCAATCATTGACGTAGCAGTTGATTTTGCATCCTTCAAAATCGCATCTCTTTCAGCTCTTGCTTCTTTTAAAATTTGATCATTTTCAGCCTTTAAAGATTTCATCTCTTCTCTCGTCTTTTCGGCTAGCTCAAGAGCATCAGAAATACTTTTTTCTCTATCATTTACTGCAGTAAGAATGGGTTTCCAGGCAAACTTGGCCAACAAGAACAATAAAGAACAAAAGACGATTCCCGTCCAAAATAACAATCCTAAATCCGGTGTTACTAAATCCATTTTTTAATTTTTTAAAAACGTTAATAAATCCGCCGCTACCAACCGTAGCAGCGGAATTAATTAATTTACGCTTGGGCTCCTAAAAGACCAACTACTACACCGAAAAGTGCAACACCCTCAATCAAGGCTGCAGCAATAATCATTGTAGTTGTAATTTTACCTGAAGCTTCAGGATTTCGAGCGATACCTTCAACGGCTTTACCACCGATTTGTCCAATACCAATACCTGCACCTAATACTGCAAGTCCTGCTCCAATTGCGGCTATACTTCCCCACATAACTATATAGATTTTAAAAATTACTAATTAATGATGCGCCTCTTCAACTGCGGCACCTATAAATAAAGCTGATAATAGCGCAAATAAATACGCTTGAAGAGCAGCTACCAATAATTCCAATACAGATATAAATAATGCCATAGGAACTGAAAGCGCTCCCCAGGCCTCATGCTTATTTATAAAAATGAGTGAAATCAAGGCTAAAATAACAATATGACCTGCAGTAATATTCGCAAACAAACGAATCATTAAGGCAAAAGGCTTTGTGAATATTCCAACTATTTCAATTGGAATCATTATCGGCAACAAGGCTTTAGGTACTCCAGGAGGTGAAAAAATATGTCCCCAATAATTTTTATTTCCATTTACCAAAGTGAGAATTAAAGTAAGTGTGGCTAGAAACAAAGTGATGGTTATATTTCCAGTTAAATTAGCACTACCTGGAAAAATTGGAATTAAACCCAAAAGGTTATTGATCCATATAAAGAAGAAAATAGTTAACAGGTATGGAACAAATCTTTTGTAATTCTTTTCGTTGATATGTGATTTTGCAATCTCATCCTGAACAAAAACAATCAAGGGTTCCATGAATTTGGCAAGTCCTTTAGGAGCAACCGCTCCGTTTCTTTTGTAATATCGTGCACAAGAGAACATCATCAAAAAAATGATAAAAGATCCTATAAAAAGTGACGTCACATTCTTGGTAATTGAAAAATCTATGGGTTTTACATTTCCATGAACGTGTCCGTTTTCAAAGTGAAGTTTACCTTCACTGTCTAACTCATATATTTTCTCATGAAACATGGCTAAGCCTTCTGCTGGTCCTTCTCCTTTAAAATAATGATTTTTACCATCGTGAATGATATCGCCATGATAAAAATGAGATGAAGAAAACGTCTTTATACCATCCTTGGTTTTTAGAATTACTGGCAAATAAATTGTAGTCCCTCCGTGCTCAGGACCCCATAAATGCCATTCATGTGCATCCTTTACGTGGTGCATAATCATTTCACTCACATTAAATTCTTCTTCTGCCTCATGAGCAACATCTGACTCACTTGCAATTGCTTGAAATGAAAACAAAGCTATAAGAAACGCTAACCCAAAATATTTTACCACTCTATCCACCTTTGAAATGATTTTCTAAAATTTGGGGCAAAGATAACTAAACTTTTACAAGTAACAAGACATTTTTTTTAACAAAAAAGAAGGCTTAAGACCTAAGTCTGTTGATAATTTTAACCGCGAACATCAATAAAATACCGAAGGAAAAAAAGCCGATGATTCCATAGATCCAATTTAAACTACTTTTCATCACTACGACAAAAACGATTGAAACTAAAAAAAACGTGGCCAGTTCGTTCCAAAGTCTTAATTGTGTGCTCGTGAATTTAAAAGAACCACTCATCATCTGAAACATGACCTTCTGAGTGAGAAAATGGTAGATGAGTAACAAAAAAACAAAAGCCAATTTAATGTGCATCCAACCTTGACTTAAATAATAATCAGAATCCTCGATAATCATCCAAGTTCCAAAAACTACCGTGAGAATCATCGCAGGTGTTGTAATCACCCACCACAATTTCTTTTCCATAATTTGAAACTGATTAGAAAGTATCTGCTTCTCTCTTTCTTCCTTTAATTGTGCTTCAGTATGATAAATGAATAGTCGGACCATATAGAAAAGTCCGGCAAACCAGCTCACAACAAAAATAATATGTAAAGATTTTAAGACATCAAAGGTCATGATACAAAAATACATTTAAATGTCTATTTTATGCTATCTTGGTCTTTCATTTGTATTTAAAAATAGCAAATAGGTAGAAACACGAACAATACATGAAGATCCTTATTTTATCTTTTCTTTTACTTCCCTTTATTGGTTCTGGTCAATACAAATTATTGTCCACAGAAGGCACTTATCAAGGAAAAAACATTTATGTTAATAACCCACAGCAAAATGATGGTTTTGGTTATTGTGTAATAAAAGTCACTGTAAATGGTGATGTTCTTCCGGCGTCAATTCAATCTTCAAATTTTGAAATTGATTTTAATCTTTTTGATCTAAAGAATGGAGATGATGTTTTTGTGGTTATTGAGCACTTTGACGGGTGTACCCCTCGCTTCTTAAATCCTGAATCATTATTGCCTCCAAGTAGCTTTGAAATAGTTGATTTTTTTATAGACGATAGAGAAAACCTAAAATGGACAACAAAAAATGAAGATGGTGTCCTTGACTTTCAAGTTGAAAAATTCAAATGGGGCAATTGGGTCAGTGTGGGTCAGGTTCGAGGTAAAGGCGGGAATAAAATAAATTCATACAGTTACCAGCTGCCTTTGCATTCTGGCATAAATAAGATTCGAATATCACAAATCGACAACACAGGAAATGCTCGGTCTTCAGAATCTCTAGAATACACCTCTAAAATAAATGGTCTTACTGTCGGTCCTTCTAGTGTCAGGGACTATCTTTATTTCTATTCGAATAACAAAAATTCAAAAACTCGATTTGAGGTTTGGGATGCTTTTGGCAATTTACTAAAAGTAGGTTATTCCAATCAGGTTGATTGTAAAAACATAGTAAATGGTATTTATTACATCAACTATGACAATAAAACTGAAAAGTTTATAAAAGTAAACTAGATGATTAAAAAAATTGAACACCTTGGAATCGCCGTTAAATCAATTAAGGAATCTCTTCCTGTATTTGAAGCTTTATTAGACAGTAAATCTTATAAAACTGAAATTGTTGAGTCTGAATTTGTAAAAACCGCATTTATTAATATTGGCGAGTCCAAAATCGAACTGGTAGAAGCTACTCATCAAAACTCCGCTATTGCTAAATTTCTCAATAAGCATCGTTCCGGGTTTCATCATTTGGCTTTTGATGTTGACAATATTGAAAAAGAAATTACTCGTTTAGAATCAGAAGGATTTAAATTCATTCATTCCTCTCCAAAACGAGGCGCGGATAACAAGAGAATTGCTTTTTTACACCCAAAGTCAACAAACGGAATACTTATTGAGCTTTGTCAGGAAATTTAATCCTTGTATTTGTTTGTTTCCAGACGAGAAATAACTCCTTTTAAATTTTCCATTTTCTTTTTTCTTCTTGCATTGATAGATGTTTTTGTAAAATATTGATGACTTTTTAGAAACTTGATTTGGATTTCATCCCACTTTCGATCACTATCAATTTTTTTCATCCCTCTAAGCTCTCTTCTGAGTCGATCTGATATTTCACTAAAATCATCCCTTCCCAAATAATCTAAGTCAGCATCACAAATGATTTCTTGTAACTTATTTATTGGTCTATGAGGAATCTCAGTTACATGAATAAGCTCAACAATGGTCTTAATGTGCTGGTCAGTATATCCGTATTTTGGCAGCCATTCCGATGCCATTTGAGCACCTATACTTTCATTGTTCTCATATTGCTCAACAAATCCAGCATCATGAAGAATGGCAGCAGTTTTTAGTAAAAACAAACCTTCATCTGTTACCCCTTCTAATAAGGCAATTCTTTCTACAGCCTGCACTACATCAATGGAATGATTCACAGAATGATACAACAACTTCTTGGATAGCCCCTTTTTAAGGTGATCAAGTACAAAGTGTTCCGTTTTATAATATTTAATTGAACTAAAATGATGAAGTTGTACAATTTCACTGAATTTTTTATTAGGAACTATTCCTTTCCCTCTTACAGACAACTCATTTTTTATATGCTTCACGCTGTACATGTCAACATCGACATTACCTTTTGTGGTAACCTTACCCAAAAAGTCACACTCAAAATAAGGTTCTATGTAGTTAAATGTACTGCCAGTAACTGTAACTTGACCAGGCTCTCCCAGTTTTTCCATTTGTTGTGCCTCATTAACTGTAGAACCCCAAACATCATATGCCATTTTTAAATCTCCAATAATACCTGCAGTAACTGGCCCTGTATTTATTCCAAGTCGGATTTCCCAATAATCCTTATGGTTTGCAATCGCATCAAATTTGAGTTTCGACATGTAGTCCTGAATCTGAAGAGCTGCGATACATGCGTTCATGGGATTGGTAGAATTTTCTATAGGAATTCCTCCAGCACACATATAGGCATCACCAATGGTTTTAATTTTTTCTAAATCATTGTTTTGTATAACCTCATCAAATTTTCTAAAAAGAACATCTAATCGATGAACAAGTCTGCCTGGTTTGATTTTCTGTGATATTTTGGTAAAACCCACCACGTCTGTAAACATAACAGATACAACCTTAAAAGAGTTAACTTCGACCTTTCCATTCACCTTTAATTCTCGAACCACCTCTTCTGGAAGTGCATTTGAAAGCCACCTTTCTGCATTATCTTTCTCTACTTGAAGTAGCTTTTGTTGTTTGATAACCTTGTCTTTTTCATCTTCAATCAATCGACTCTGTTCTTCAATTTGCTTGCTTTGTTCACGAATTTCCTTTGTTCTTTCAGTTACCTTGACTTCGAGCTTAACTTGCTCTCTTCTTTCTGATTCGATTCTTCTTCTGAAAATCACAAAGGCAATAATGGTTATGAGTAGGGCTGCGATTGTCCAAAACCACCAAGTCAACCAGTAAGGGGGCTCTATAGAAACATGAAGTGTTGTGGGGTTTGAACTCCAAGGACCATCACCAATACGTGCGTAAATTTTGATTGTGTAATCACCCGGGGAAAGAGAGTTAAAGGACAATTCGTTTTGTTCTCCAAGAAGCTGTTCTCCGGCTCCAGAACCTACCAACTCATATTTATAATTGGTTAATCTTGGATGTAGTAAATCACTTGTTTGAAAACGAATGGTAAAGCTTCTTTGATCATAAGAAAGAATCAAGTTTTTGGTTTGTGAAATCACTTGGTTAAGAGGTGAGCCTTGATCTCCCGGTTTGAGCCACCCATCATTCAGCTTAAATTTTGTGATAATCACTTCTACATTCGCATCCTTGTTACTAAGATCTTCTGGTTTGAAAAAATTGTATCCGTAGATTGATCCAAAATATAAATAACCCGTCTTTGAATTCAAATAAGCATTTGTATTGAACTCATTACTCACAAGACCATTCACCTCTTTATATGAGCTTATTTCATTGGTTTTTATGTCGTAGGAGGCAATTCCTCTATTGGTACTCATCCATAATTTATCGTCTTTCTTTATTAAACCATACAATACATTATTTGGGAGTCCTTTCTTTTTATTAATAATATCAATGGTTCTACTATTAAGATTTAAATAGAGAATACCTGATCCAAATGTTCCCAAATATAAATTGCCCTTTTCATCATCACAGATGGTAGTGATCTGATTTTTTGAAGCCTTTAAAATTTGGCCATTCATACTATGAGGGGTAATCGAATATTTACCGTTTTTCTTGGAGAGAATATTCAGACCTTCAGTGGTCGCAAACCAAAAATTACCCTTTCTATCTTTGTAGGCAACCCTACAAAAACCATTGGTAATCGTTCCTTTTGGATTCGCTCTTTTATGTGAAAAAACTTGTCTTTTTTGAGTCTTCAAATCATAATGAATCACCCCCCCTTTAGTGGATAAAAAGTAAGCGTTTTTTCCGTCTTTTTTTATACGGTAAACCCTATTAAACTCTGCCAACATTTTTTTCTCTACATAGTTGACTCTTTCGTATCTGTATACAGAGTCTGAGGAAATAATAAGCTTGAAAAGTCCATCCTCAAAACCCACTAATAGGGTGTCCTGACTTATACAATAGCTCGACATCACCGTAAATTGTTGCTTTGAACCTCCCGAACTACCCGTTTTCCATCTATTCAAATGACTGAAAATTCCTGAATTTCTATCCAATCTCGAAATTCCAAGATCCGTTCCCACATATAAATAACGCGCAGATTGATCCTCACA